>JBEPXB010000286.1:0-1162 GCA_041642135.1 Halobacteriales archaeon
GGCGGGAAGATGTTCTACAACCAGTGTGTCATGTCCGGGCAGGTCCCCCAGATCGGCGTCCTCTACGGCCCGGACGTCGCCGGGAGCGCCTACACGCCCGTCTTCTGTGACTTCCTGCTGATGGTCGAGGAGATCTCGGGGATGGCTATCGCCTCCCCCCGGATCGTGAAGGCGATGACCGGCGAGGACGTCGACATGGAGTCACTCGGCGGGCCGGATGTCCACGCCCGCCACTCGGGGAGTGCCGACCTCGTCGTCCCCGACGAGGAGACGGCCGCCGAGAGGGTGCGCGAACTCGTCCGACTGCTCCCGCAGAACTACACGGAGTCGCCGCCCCCGGCGCCCGCTCGGCCGCCCGCGAAGAACCCGAAGGGGCTCGACGCGGTCATCCCCGAGGATCCCAACCGCGCGTACGACGTCAACGGAATCATCGAGCGACTCGTCGACCGGGACTCCTGGTTCGAACTCAAGCCACGCTACGCCCCCGAACTCGTGACCGGGCTCGGACGCATCGACGGCGAGGTCGTCGGGGTGATCGCGAACCAGCCCGACCACGTCTCGGGCGCCATCTTCCCCGATTCCGCGGACAAGGGCGCCGGCTTCGTCTGGACCTGCGACGCCTACAACATCCCACTGGTGTACCTCTGTGACACCCCCGGGTTCATGATCGGCTCGCAGGTCGAGCGCGAGGGGGTCCTCCGCCGCGGTAGAAAGTTCATCTACGCCACGTCGAACGCGCAGGTGCCGAAGTTCTGTGTCATCACCCGCAAAGCGTACGGCGCGGGCATCTACGCGATGGCCGGCCCCTCGTTCGGCCCTGACGCGACGCTCGCACTCCCTTCCGCCGAGATCAGCGTCATGGGCCCACAGGCCGCCGTCCACGCCCTGTTCGGCGGACAGATCGAGGAGATGGACCCCGAGGAACGCGAGGCGTTCGTCGAGAGCGCGAAGGAGCAGTTCGAGGAGTACGTCGACATCCGGAAACAGGCCGCGACGATGCAGGTCGACGAACTCCTGCCCGCGGGGGACCTGCGCGAGCAGCTCGTCGCCCGGCTCGACACGTTCCGCGGGAAGAGCAGGGAAGAACGGCCCCGACACCACGGGACGGTCTTTTTCTGACCCACCATCTTTTGGCTCGTCGGGGGGGGCGTAGGGGCCCCAC
>JBEPXB010000286.1:1172-4675 GCA_041642135.1 Halobacteriales archaeon
CGCACCACTCCTCGCAAAAACATGGGTGAAAAAGGCCGCTCGCTCACGCGCCTCCGGCGCGTTCGCTCGCGGTACAGCGTGCTGGTGATTCCGCACCGCACGGCACCGCCAACTCGCCGCTCCTTCCTCTCGTTCGCCCCGCGTCACGGCGGTACGACTGACGGATGGATGCGACAGACCGGCGGGCCCCTACCGCATCTCGTCGTACCGCTCGTCCGGGTCGATGAGCGGTGCCGGATAGTCGAGGCCGAGCCGGACCCCGTACTCGGCCTGCTCCGCCTCGCTCATCCGCCACGGGCGGTGGGCGTGCTCGGATGGGAGGGGTCCGAGTTCGGGCAGCCAGTGTTCGACGTACTCCGCGTTCGGGTCGTAGCGTTCGGCCTGCCCGGGGACGTAGAAGTAGTTGTCCCGCGAGTCGTTGCCCACGCCGGCCTGGTAGGCCCAGTTGCCCCAGTTCGAGCAGACGTCGTAGTCGACGAGTTTCGACTCGAAGTACGCCGCGCCCATCCGCCAGTCCACCTCGAGGAAGTCCGCGAGGAACGAGGCGACGTTCTGCCGGCCGCGGTTGGACATGTAGCCCGTCGCGTTCAGTTCCCGCATGTTGGCGTCGACGAACGGGACGCCCGTCTCGCCGTCCGTCCACTGGCGGAACGTCTCGCGGTCCTCCCGCCATCGCTTCTCGACGCCGCGGATGCCGCTCCTCGTGAAGAAGTCGGACCCGTGCTTGAGGAACTGAAACGTGAAGAAGTCCCGCCAGAGCAGTTCGAACACGAGCCAGTAGGTGTCCTCGTTCGAGACCCGCTCGTCCTCGTACCGTTTCACCTCCTCGTAGACGTACCGCGGGGAGAGACAGCCGTGTGCGAGCCACGTCGAGAGCTTCGAGGAGTAGTCGGCGCCGAGCAGGCCGTTCCGCGTCGACTTGTAGTTCCGGAGGTGGTCGCCCTCCCAGGCGTACGTCTCGAGCCGCTCGCGGCCCGCGGTCTCGCCCCCCTCGAACGCGAGGACGCCGCGCTCGTCCGGCGTCGGGTCGCCATCGACGCCGAGTCGGTCGAGGGTGGGAACGTCCCCGGGCTCGAACTCCGGCGTCGGGACCGACCCCGGTGTCGGGAGGGTATCCCTGACCGACGCCTCGCGCTCGACCTCCTTGCGCCAGGGCGTGAACGTGTCCTCGATCCGGTCGTACGGCGTCGGGAGGTCGTGCAGGTGATAGAGCGTGTGCGTCCACGAGCGGTTCAGTTCGATCCCCCGCTCGGCGAGTCGGGCACGGACCGCGTTCTCCGTCTCGAGTTCCTCGGTCGCCGGCTTCGTCTGCGCGTGGACCGCGTCGGCGTCGAACGACTCGACCACCTCCGGGACTACCTGCCGCGGGTCGCCGTGGCGGACCAGCAGGTCGCCGCCGCGCTCCCGGAGCGACGAGCGCAGGTCGAGGACGGACTCGCGGCGGAAGCGTGCCCAGTAGGGACCCCTCTTCGGGAGGCCGAACATCCCCTCGCCGTACTCCCGGGGGTCGAAGACGTACAGGGGGACGACCCGGTCGGCCCCGGCGACGGCGCTCGCGAGCGGCTCGTTGTCGTGAACCCGGAGGTCGTCGCGGAACCAGACCACGGTGGTGTCGCTCATGCCCGACGTAGGGACGGGACGGGGATGGCTCGTGAGGATCCGGACCGCGTTGCCGGGTCGGTTCGAGCCGGGGCTCCGTTCGGAACGGCCCGGGACGGGCTCTACCCGAGCACGTCGACGGTCCGGGTCCGCGGGCCGTCGCACTCGACGAGGAGGACCGACTGCCAGGTCCCGAGATCGAGTGCCCCGTCGGCGACCGGGAGCGTCTCGCCCGGACCGAGGAGGAGCGCCCGGAGGTGCGAGTCCGCATTACCGTCGAGGCGGTCGTGTTCCCATCCCTCGTCGGGGACCAGATCCCCGAGGAACGACGTCACGTCGTCCAGGAGGCGTGACTCGGCCTCGTTGACGACGATACCGGCCGTCGTGTGCCTGACGAAGACGGTACACGTCCCCTCGGCGTCCCCCGGGAGTGCCGCCTCCACCCGGTCGGTCACGTCGACGACGTCGAGTTCGGATTCGGTCCGGACCTCGAAGCGTTCGCGCATGCCTCCCGGAGGTCCTCCAGTGGCGTATCAGTTCGGTCGCGGGGCCGATCTAGTCCCGCAGCCGCGAGAAGACGACGCGGTCCTGCTGGGTGTACACCTGGTAGGTCGCCGAGCCCATCAGGACGACGAAGAACCCCGCCGCGACGGCGGTGATGCCGGCGGCGGCGATCCCCGGCACACCGAGGAGAACGGCGATGGTGGTGAGCATCCCGAGCATCCCGAGCGCGAAGTAGTACTCCCCCCACGAGAGGCCGTACCGTGGGACGATCTCCATGTAGACCTCGACCTCCCGCACCCGGTCCTCGAGTTCGACGACCTTCGCGTCGGACTGGTAGGAGACGATGCCGAGGTCGTCGAGCTTCGGCAGGTGGGTCTGGTGGAGCGAGACGTAGACCGACTGGCGCTTGTTCCGGGGAGCGGGGTCCTGACCGGTCTCGAGGGTGGCGACCTGTTCGGCCAGGTCGCGGACGCTCATCCGCCCGTCCTCGGCCTCGCGCAAGCAGTCGATGGTCAGGCGGCGGCGGTCGTTCCTGAGGACGTCGTGGATCTCGGTCTCGGCCAGCCCCGGCTCCGGTTGCGACTCCAGTCGGTTCGACACTGTCGGTGGCTTCGGACGGACCCGTTATAGTCTCGCTGGCCGTTTCACTCGCGAGGAAGTACCGGAACCGATAGACGAAGGGAGGAGGACGGGACGGGGTGAACGCCGGAAAGGGCGGACGGACCGGATCCCGGCGGGTGCGTCGGCCGCTACGCCAGCCACTCCTCGGGCTTGGTGTCGTAGTCGACGTCCGTCGCCGCGATGTCCTCGACCTCCTCCCACGGGAGGTCGAACGTCTCGAAGGTCTCCCCGTCGTACCGGACGAGCTTGCCCTTCTCCTCGGGGGTAGGCTCGCGGTCGCGGCGCCGGGCCACCTCGATGTCGTGGTCGTCGACCTCCTTGACGATGGTCTTCAGGTTGACGGGCCGACCCCACAGCTCGAACACCCGTTCGAGCACCTTCTTCGCCTGCGGGAGGTCGAGCATCACGCCGTTGTAGTGATGCGCGAGCAGGAGCTCGTTGCGGTTCTCGAAGTTGCCGTCCTGGACAGTGATAGTCGGCTTCCCGAAGTTCGTGAACTGCAGCATCAGCTTCTTCTTCACGTCCTCGTAGTCGACCGACGTCACCCGGTAGTCCCGGGTCGTGTGGGTGTACTCGTAGGTGAAGTAGTCGTTCTCGTCGACGAACTCCTGGGTGAGGAACTCGTCGAGGAACGTCACGTCGTTGTGCGACTCGCGGATCTCGCGCATCCGGTCCCACCCGCGCGAGCGGTCGACGTCGGCGATGGCCGCCTCGACGCTCGCGTACCGGTCGGTGTCGAACAGGTACCGTGCCGTGCGCTCGAGTTCGTTCTGGCTCAC
>JBEPXB010000287.1:0-4654 GCA_041642135.1 Halobacteriales archaeon
GAGTGTGTGGCCTCTGCTGACGCCCCGGCACACTTGCAAGCCACGTCTTCGCTCAGCCCACCGCCAGCCGCTTCGAGTATCAGTTTCCGAGACAGGCAGCTCGCCGAGGGCTTTGCTGGTCGTCTCGACTCCTGCTGGCGTTTGATTCCCGACCACTTCACGACCGAACCAGACGATCGATCCCGACGCCGGTACACCCATAACGTTCCCCGTCGGACCCGCACCCGATGTCGGAGACAGAGACGACCATCTACTACGACGAGGACGCGGACCTCTCGGTGCTCGAGGACCGAACGGTCGCGTTCGTCGGCTACGGCAACCAGGGCCGCTCGCAGGCGCTGAACGTCCGCGATTCGGGTATCGACGTGGTCGTGGGGAACCGCGAGGACGGCTACCGCGAGGAGATCCGCGAGGACGGCTTCGAGCCCCACTCCATCGCGGAGGCGGCGGCGGAGGGCGACGTGATCTGCCTGCTCGTCCCTGACGAGGTGGCGCCCGACGTGTTCGAATCGCACGTCCTGCCGAACCTCGATGAAGGGGACACCCTCTACGTCTCGCACGGCTACAACCTCACCTACGACCTGCTCGGCCACCCGGAGTGGATCGACGTCGTGATGGTCGCCCCGCGGATGGGCGGGCCCGCGGTGCGCACGCTCTACGAGTCCGGACAGGGCTTCCCGTCGATCCTCGCGGTCGAGCAGGACTACACCGGCGAGGCCCTCGAGACGGTCCTCGCGATGGCGAAGGCCATCGGCTCCACCCAGGCGGGGGTGGTCGAGGGGACCGCCGACATGGAGACGATCACCGACCTGCTGACCGAGCAGGCGCTCTTTCCCATCTGGGCCAACGCGATGCTCGCGAAATTCCAGGTCGAGGTCGCCCACGGCATCCCCCCGGAGATCGTGATGACCGAACTCTACCTCTCCCACGAGATGGCCGAGATCTTCGAGGAGATGGCGCGGCACGGCTACCTGGGACAGCTCCCGTTCCACTCGCCGACGAGCCAGTACGGTCAGCTCAGCCGGATGGACGAGTTCGACGAGAGCCCCCTCGTGGACTGGTTCGAGGAACAGCTTGGGCACATCGACGACGGCGGGTTCGCCCGCGAGTGGTCGGCCGAGCAGTCGCTCGACCGCCCCGGCCTGAAGCGGCTCTACCAGAAGTACGAGAACAGCGAGTTCTTCGAGGCGGAAGGGCGGACGATGGAACGGCTGAACCTCAGCGCCGCGGCCGAGGAACTGGACGAGGAGTAACGGTCGGCAGAACGAACCGGACGGCTCCACTCGGGTCTTCACGCCGCCACGAGTAGACTCGGGTCTTCACGCCGCCACGAGTAGACTCGGGTCTTCACGCCGGGACGGGTGGTTCCGTTCCCTCGATTTGAATACCTGCGCCGTTCCTCGGGGGGCATGGAGATCACCGAGGTCGAGATACACGAGTTCAGGTACCGCGTGGAGGACGTCGCCCCCCGGCCCGACGGGGAGATGGTGTACGTGCCCGGGAGCACGCTCGAGCCACCGGGGTACGTGCTGACGGTCCGGACCGACGACGGCACCGAGGGTCACTACCGGGCGCACATGTGGGCGTCCGTGGGTGCCGCACAGGTCGAGGCGGTCGCCCCGCACTTCCTGGTCGGCAGGGACCCGCTCGACCGGGAGGGTATCTGGAACGACCTCCGCCGCCAGCTCCGCCACACCGACCACAACGCGCTCGGGGCCATCGACATCGCGCTCTGGGACCTCGCCGGCAAGCACTTCGGCGCGGGCGTCTCCACGCTGCTGGGCGGTCGACGGACCGACCGCGTTCCCGCGTACGCGTCGACGATGTCCGGCAACCCCGAGCGGGACACGCCGGAACGGTACGCCGACTTCGCCGAGGCGTGTTTCGAACTCGGCTATCCGGGGTTCAAGATACACCCACACGGCGACCCCGAGGCCGACGCCGAGATCTGCCGCGCCGTCGCCGACCGCGTGGGCGGGGAGATGGACCTGATGCTCGACCCTTCGAGCTGTTACGCGAGGTTCGACGACGCCCTCCGAGTCGGGCGTGTCCTCGACGAACTCGACTTCCTGTGGTACGAGGACCCGCTCCGGGACACGGGCGAGAGCGTCTACGCGATGCGACGGCTAGCGGAGGCGCTCGAGACGCCGGTGCTGGGCATCGAACACTCACGGACCGAGCCGTTCGGCGTGTTCAATCACCTCTCGAACGACGCCCTCGACGCGGTCCGCGTCGACGCCCATCTGGGCGGTGGGCTCACGGGCGCACTGAAGGTCTGCCACACGGCCGAGACCGCCGGGGTAGACGTCGAACCCCACGTCGGCGGTCCGGCACACCTGCACCTCGCGTCGGCGCTCCGGAACACCCACTACTTCGAGCACGGCCTGCTCCACCCGGAGGTCGGCCTCGAGTGGTACAACGACCAGGGGTTCGTCGGGACCGTCGAGTCGGTGGACGACGAGGGACGGGTCGCGGTGCCCGACGGTCCGGGGCTCGGCGTCGAGATCGACTGGGAGTTCGTCGAGGCGCGGGCGACCGGACACACCGTCATCGACCGGGACAGTTCGACGAGTTCCTTCCCGTAGCGGGGCCGGTGGCGGTCCTCCGTGGCGGGCGGCCGGCTACTCGTCGTACGCCGGGCGGCCGTCGTCCTCGACCGGCGGGGCGCCGACGATCAGCCAGACGTGCTCGCCCTCGGTGTCGTTCAGGACCTGTCGTGGCGTCTCGGGCGGGATGCGGATGGCGGTCCCCTCCTCGACGTCCACGAGCTCGTCGTCGATCCGTATCCGACCCGGGCCGGAGAGAACGTAGTAGAACTCCTCCTGTTCGGTCTGCCGGTGGTGGCTCAGCGCGTCCCCGGGCGAGAGGTACCACACCTTCGGTCGCATCTCCGTACAGCCCAGTTCCTCGACGAGGTCGACGTGGTTCGTTCCCGACTTCGCCGACGGCTTCTGCTCGACGTCGTCCACCTGGACCATGCTGTAAGGCTCTGACATACACCCCGTGTTCCGCGCACCGGGGCATAAATCGAGGGGGCGACCGGGGACCGCTTTCCCGACGCCGGCCACCCGCAGTCCCGGGTCGGTCCCGACGGTCGGTCCCGATGACCGGTCCCGCGGACTGCCAGTCCCGTCAGGAAGCGACGGCATCGGTGGGTAGATATGGGTCCGTGGAGTCGGCCGATTCGTGCAGTGGCGGTACCAGGAGACGGTGTTGGCCCTCGCGGTGTTCGCGAACTTCAGCCAGCTGGGGACGCGGCTACTCATCAGCCCGCTCGTCCCTGCCGTGCTGGTCGCGTTCGAGGTCTCGAAGAGCTTCGTCGGCCTCGCGCTCACGGGGATGTGGGCCGCCTACGCGCTGTTCCAGTACCCGAGCGGCGTCTTCGGCGACCGCTTCGGCGAGCGGCGGGTCGTCCTCGTCTCGCTCGGCGCCGCGAGCGTCGCCGTGGTCCTGCTCGCGGCGTCGCCCTCGTTCCTCCTGTTCGGCGTGTTCGTCGTCCTCCTGGGCGCGAGCGCCGGGCTCTACTATCCGGCCGCGTCGTCGCTCTTGACCCGGCTCTACCGGCACACCGGCCAGGCCCTCGGGTTCCACACCGCGGGCGGCGCGTTCGCGGGCCTGCTCGCCCCGGTCGCGGCGGCCGCGGTGAGCGTCCGGTACGGCTGGCGGGCGGCGATCCTCCTGGGCCTCGCGGTGCTCCTCCCGGCGCTCGTTCTGTCGGCGCGCTACGTCCGCCGGACCGATCCGATGCGCCCGGAGACGCCCCTCGCCGAGCGGCTCGACCCGCGCCGGGCGTTCGGTCCGCTCTCCGATCCGGGGCTCCTCCACACCACGTTCCTGGGGGTCGTCGCCTCGTTCACCTGGCAGTCGTTCTCCTCCTTCTTCCCGACGTTCCTCGTCGAGTTCCGCTCGCTCCCGACACAGCGCGCCAGTCTCCTCTTCGGCGCGGTGATGATCATCTCCGTGGTGAGTCTGCCCGTGCTGGGCCGGCTCTCCGACCGCTTCCCCAGGGACCTCACCCTCGCCGGCGCGCTCTCGGTCGCCGGGACCGGCCTCGCGCTGTTCCTCCTCGGGGGTGGGCTCTCGCCGACGCTCGCGGGCGTCGCCCTCGCGGGCGTCGGCTTCGGCTGGGGCGGCGTGCTCCACTCGCTGTTCATGGACCACTTCCCGGTCGACGAGCGGGCGAGCGGGTTCGGCCTCGTCCGGACGGTGTACATGCTCCTCGGGTCGACGGGGAGCGTCGTCGTCGGTACGCTCGCGGACACGGCCGGCTGGGCGACCGCCTACGGCGTCGTCGTCGCGCTCCTCGGGACGGGCGTCCTCGCCATCATCGGCAGGCGGGTCGTCTCGACCGCCGTCGGGCGCGGGTGAGCGTTCGCGGTCTGTCGCTCAGCGGCCGCCCATCGAGCGCGTCTCCCACCCTTCCTCGAACAGGTCGAGGTGGATGTCCTCCTCGCCGGTGTACTCGTGCTCCGCGACGGCGTCCATGTCCAGGTCGATGCCGAGACCCGGTCCCTCGGGGACGTGCAGCCGGCCGTTCTCGATCCGGATCGGCTCGTCGAGCAGGTCGCCCTTCCAGTCGACGTCGTAGTCCTCGAACACCTCCTGGATCATGAAGTTCGGGACGCTCGCGTCGACGTGTGCGGAGACGGCGGTC
>JBEPXB010000288.1:0-4650 GCA_041642135.1 Halobacteriales archaeon
CCCTCGCCGACGAGGCGTCCATCGAGTTCTCGATCACCTCGTCGAACCCCAGCAGTTCGGCGGTCCGCTCGCGGTCCACGTCGAAGGTGGTCCCGGCGAACGCCGCCGCACCCAGGGGGGAGCGGTTAGTCCGGTCGTAGGCGTCGAACAGCCGCGCCGTGTCGCGCCTGAGCGACGACTCGTAGGACAGCAGGTAGTGGCCCACGGTCGTCGGCTGGGCGGGCTGGAGGTGGGTGAATCCGGGCATCACCGTCCCCCGCTCCTCGCCGGCGACCTCGCACAGCACCTCGCGCAGGTCGAGCGTCCGCTCGGCGGCGTCGAGCAGGTCATCGCGCAGGCGGTAGCGCAGACAGGTCGCCACCTCGTCGTTGCGCGACCGGGCGGTGTGCATCCGTCCGCCCACGTCGCCGACGCGCCCGACGACGGCCGTCTCGATGGCCGCGTGGACGTCCTCGCCGTCGGGGAGGGCGCCGTGACCCGCGTCCTCGACCTCGGCGAGCGCCGCCAGTATCTCGCCGGCGGAGTCCCCGTCGATGATGTCCTGCTCCGCGAGCATCACGACGTGTGCGCGGTCGACCGCGAGGTCGGCCTCGAAGATCCGCTCGTCGGCCGCGAGCGAGGAGAGGAACCCGCGGGCGGGGCCGCCGCTGAACCGCTCGCGGCGGACGACGTCCGACCCGCCGGTCGCCTTCGTCGCCCGCGTCGCGTCCGCCGCGTCCGGCCCGCCCTCGGACTCCTCCCCGGTCATCTCACTCGTCTCCCGAACCGCCGTCGGTGACGGCCTCGGCCGACTCCTTCGCCTTCGCGGCGTCGAACACCTTGTTCGCCAGGCGCTCCTGGAAGCCGTGGTACTTCGCGACGCCCGTCGCGTCGTTCTGCTCGATGCCGCCCATCACGTCCTCGGTGTTGAACGAGGCGGCCTCAGCCGAGTAGACGGCGTACGGCGACTCGCGACCCACGACCCGGGCCTGCCCGCCCTCCAGCCGGATCGTGACGGTCCCGGTGACGCGCTCC
Organism: Halobacteriales archaeon; assembly: GCA_041642135.1. Classification (GTDB taxonomy): domain Archaea; phylum Halobacteriota; class Halobacteria; order Halobacteriales; family Haloarculaceae; genus Salinirubellus. The sequence continues at coordinate 1,015 of JBEPXB010000288.1, forward strand.
TGTGTCTCGTCGATGAACCCCTCCAGGGCCCGGACGAGCGGGGCGTTCACCAGCCCCTCGTACCCCTTCTCGGCCCACTCCTGGTCGACGTAGGTCTTGAACTGGCGCTCCTCCTTCGTCAGGACGAGCGATTCGAGGCCCTGGTGTGCGCTCAGCAGGACCGTCGCGGCGGGGTGCTCGTAGTTCTCGCGCACCTTCAGTCCGAGCATCCGGTCCTCCATGACGTCGGTGCGGCCGACGCCGTAGGCACCCGCGGTCTCGTTCAGCGTCTCGACGAGCTCCACAGGTGAAACGGCCTCGCCGTCGAGCGAGACGGGGTAGCCGTCCTCGAAGCCGACCTCGAGCTCGAGGGTCTCGCCCGTCGGTGCCGTGGTCCACTCGTAGATCTCCTCGCCGGGGACGTAGGCGGGCTCCTCGAGTTCCTTGCCCTCGACCGAGCGGCTCCAGAGGTTCGTGTCGATCGACCAGTCGCCCTCGTTGCCGCCCTCCACGGGGAGGTCGCGCTCGGCGGCGTAGGCCTTCTCCCACTCGCGGGTCAGCCCCATCTCCCGGACGGGGGCGATCACGTCGAGGTCGGAGTCGCGCCAGACGGCCTCGAACCGGAGCTGGTCGTTGCCCTTGCCCGTACAGCCGTGGGCCAGCGCGGTACAGCCGTGTTCCTCGGCGACCTCGAGTATCGCGGCAGCGATGACCGGCCGCGCGAGGGCCGTCCCGAGCGGGTAGCCCTGATACGTGGCGTTCGCGCGCACCGCGTCCATGCAGAGCGCCGCGAACTCGTCCTTGGCGTCGACGACGTAGTGTTCGAGCCCGAGCGCCTCCGCGGTCTCCGTGGCCTCGGCGAACTCCGCTTCGGGCTGGCCGACGTCGACCGTGACGCCGATGACGTCGTCGTAGCCGTACTCCTCTTCGAGTATCGGGACGCAGACCGTCGTGTCGAGCCCTCCCGAGAAGGCGAGGGCGACCGTTCCGTTTCCGTCAGCTGTGATGTCCTGTGGCATGTGTGTCGTGTGTGTCCGCTGTGGTGTCGTGTGGATCCGGGTACCGCCGGCCGGGCGGTGTCGTCGAGAACCGGGCGAGTCCGTTCGGGGAAGTGATGTTGTGACTGGGCCTACCGGCCCGGTCGCGGTCGCGGGAGAAGGGCGGGGGACCGAGCGGCCGCGGCGCTCGCAGAGGAGGCACGCGCGGCACGGGGCTCAGTCGTCATGTACTTGGTCGATAGACCCAGAGACCTACTAAAGGTTTTCCGTTGGACGGTCGCCTGCGTCGCGTACACACGCCACACGAGACGTGCGCGCCCGACCGCCGGCCAGTAGGGTTTTGGTCCTGACCGGTCTCTCCCCGGGCATGATAGGGAGCGAGCGCGGCGCCCTCGAGGTCGAGGACCTCCTGAAGATCGTCCTCGTGCTGGTGATCGTCTACCTCGTCGTCAACATCGTGTTCGACGTCATCGAGGGGACGCTCAGCCTCCTGTTCGGGCTCCCGAACCTCATCGGCCTGCTCATCGTCGTGCTGATCGTCGCCTGGTTCCTCGATTACATCTGAACCCCCGACGTTCGACACGCTTCCCGGTTCCTCCCGTCTCGCGGCGTTCGTCACGCCTTTGCCCGCCCGAGACGGACCACGCACAGTGAGCACGTACAGCCTCAACGCGCCCGTCCCGGCGAGCGTGGCGCGGCTCGCGGCCGGCCTCGCGAGCGAGTGCCGGACCGCGGACGTGCGGACGAAACACTCGATGGTCGTCAAGCGACTCCCGGAGGACGCCGGTCCGGACGGCCACGGACCCTCCGGCGGCCACGAACCGAACGTCCGGGCGTTCGTTCGCGAGGCACGCGAGGCGCTCGGTGGCCTCAGGCCGTTCGCCGTCCGGGTCACCGGCGTCGAGAGCTTCGACCGTCCCACGAGCGGCACGGGTCCCGTGGTCTACCTCGCGGTGGAGAGCCCCGGGATGTACGAGGCCCACCGGCGGCTCTGCGAGCGGTTCGACCCCCTGCCGGGACTCGAGGGCGAGGACTACGTCCCGCACGTCACCATCGCGCGCCGGGGGGACGCCGACCGCCTCGTCGGGCGCGAGATCGATCCCGTCGAGTGGACCGTCGAACGGCTCGTCGTCTGGGACGCCCACCGGCGACTGGAGGTCGAGACCGTCTCGCTGCCCGCCTGATCCTCGACCCGGCCGGTTTTTTGACGCTCCCCCCGGAGGTGGACGTATGGAGCAGATCGCGTTCGGCACCGACGGCTGGCGGGCGACCCTCGATACGTTCACCCCGCGGCGGGTCCGCGCGGTGGGGCAGGCGGTGGCGGACTACCTCGAGGAGGAGGGTCACAGTGGCGAAACCGTCGCCGTCGGCTACGACGCCCGGGGGAGTTCGCCCGGGTTCGCCGACGACCTCGCGGACGTTCTCACCGGCAACGGCTTCGACGTGCTCCTGCCCGAACGGGACCTCCCGACGCCCGCCGTGGCGTGGACGGTTCGCCACCGCGGGTTGGCGGGGGGGCTGATGCTCACCGCGAGTCACAACCCGCCCGAGTACAACGGCGTGAAGTTCGTCCCCGGCGACGGCGCGCCCGCGCTCCCCGAGGTCACCGGGCGGATCGAGGCGAACCTCCGCGAGGCCGATCCCACCGGCGAGGCAGGCGAGGTTCGCGAGGAGGACCTCGTGGGACCGTACCTCGATCACGCCGCCGAGTTCCTGGCCGATCTCGAGGGCGAGTTCGACCTCTCGGGGCTCCGGGTCTGCTACGACGCGATGCACGGCTCCGGCCGCGGCGTGACCGACCGCCTGCTGGAGGAGGCCGGTGCGGAGGTCGAGCGACTCCGAACGGACCACGACCCCGAGTTCGGCGGGAGTTCGCCGGAGCCCAAAGCCGAGCGCCTCGAGCACCTGATCGCGCGGGTCGCCGAGGGGGACGCCGACCTCGGGGTCGCCAACGACGGCGACGCCGACCGGGTGGCCGTCGTCACAGGTGCCGGGTACGTCGACGCGAACCTGCTGTACGTCCTGCTGTACGAGCACCTCCTCGAGTCGAACTCGGGGCCGGCGGTCCGGACCGTCTCGACGACGTTCCTCGTCGACCGTGTCGCAGAGGCTCACGACGAGGACGTGTACGAGACGGCCGTCGGGTTCAAGTGGGTGGCCGAGGCGATGCGCGAGCACGACGCCCTGTTCGGCGGCGAGGAGTCGGGGGGGTACGGGCTCACTAGCCACCTCCGGAACAAGGACGGCGTGCTCCTCGCGGGGCTGGTCGCGGCCGCCCACGCCGCCGAACCGCTGGACGAGCGCCTGGCGTCTATCCGCGAGACCTACGGCGAGGCCCACCAGGACCGCGTCAGCGTCGACTGCCCGGACGACCGGAAGGCGGGCGTCCTCTCCGCGCTCGCCGACGAACTCCCCGAGAGCGTGGCGGGCGTCGAGGTGAACCGCCTGAACGACGTGGACGGGTTCAAGATCCTGCTCGCCGACGGCTCCTGGCTGCTGGTGCGGCCCTCGGGAACCGAGCCGAAACTGCGCGTCTACGCCGAGGCAGGGAGCGAGGACCGGGTCGCCGAACTGCTCGACGCGGGTCGAGGGCTGGTCGAACCGCTGGTCTGACCCCCCTGTTACCACGGACCGAGAATCGGACACCCCGTTGACGTGT
>JBEPXB010000289.1:0-4644 GCA_041642135.1 Halobacteriales archaeon
GTCGAAAACGTCGTTGTTCGCGGTCGCCATACGAGCGGTGGTATGACGGCGGTCGACATAAATCTGTGGTAGGAGGTGTCACGGGTGGATGACACACGGCAGCGGACGTGTCCACCGGAAGGCTCACCGTCCGGATCGGCGGCTCGCGGGGCACGAACGTCGAGGGCTGCCGGGACGGTCTACGGGGGAGCCGGTAGACGGCCGGGCCGACCCTGCCGTTCAGAGGTCGTAGAGGTCGCCGAACTTCGCGGTCGCGTAGTCGAGGAACGCGTCGGCGGTGAACTCCGCCCCTGTCGCACGCTTCACGAGTTCGTTCGTCCGATAGCGCTGGCCGTGGCGGTGGACGTTCTCGGTGAGCCAGTCGTGGAGCGCGTCGAACTCCCCCTCGCGGACCCCCCCGTAGAGGTCGTCGATCCCGTCCTCCGCGGCCTCGAACAGCTGTGCGGCCATGACGCTCCCCAGCGAGTAGGTGGGGAAGTAGCCGAAGTTGCCGTGGGACCAGTGGATGTCCTGGAGCGCCCCCTCCGAATCGGTCTCGGGACGGACGCCGAGGTACTCCTCCATCCTCTCGTTCCAGACGGCGGGCACCTCCGAGACGTCGAGGTCGCCGCTGACGAGGTCGCGCTCGATTTCGAACCGGAGGACGATGTGCATGTGGTAGGTGAGTTCGTCCGCCTCGACGCGGATCAGGTTGTCGGGGTCGACCCGGTTGAGGTGGCCGTGCAGCCCAGGTGCAGTGAGGTCGAGACCGGGGAACTGCTCCTCGATGCGGGGGAGGAAGTGCTCGACGAACGCCGCCGAGCGGCCGACGTGGTTCTCCCAGAGCCGGGACTGTGACTCGTGGACCGAGAGCCCGCGGTGTTTTCCGAGAGGGGTGCCGTACTCCTCGTCCGGCAGGCCGAGGGTGTAGGTGGCGTGGCCGAACTCGTGGATCGTCGAGCCGAGCGCCGAGACCGGCGAGGACTCGTCGAACCGGGTGGTCACGCGGGCGTCGAACTGCGTCCCCGTCGAGAACGGGTGGGCAGCGGTGTCGACGCGACCCCGCTCCCACGGGTAGCCGAGGGCGTCGAGCGCGTCGCGGGTGAGCGCCATCTGCTCGTCGCTGTCGTAGGTGCCGTCGAACTCGAGGGTCAGATCGACGTCGCTCGCCCGTACCTCCTCGACGAGGGGCACGAGCTCCTCGCGAAGCCGCTCTAAGATCCGCTCTGCGTGCTCGAGCGGGAGGTACGGCTCGTAGTCGGCGAACAGCACCTCGTAGGGGTCCTTCTCGGGGTCGATGTGCTCGGCGTACTCGCGCTTCAGCTCGACGAACGTCTCGAGGACCGGCGCGAACGACTCCCAGTCGTCCTCGGCTCTCGCCCGCTCCCAGACGGGCAGGGCGTTCGAGGACTCCTCGGAAATGCGCTCGACCAGGTCCCGCGGGACGCGGGCCGACCGCTCGTGCTCGCGGCGGATCTCCCGGACCACGGCCGACTGGGGCTCCGGAAGGCTCTCCTCCTCGAGTTCGGCGAGCGGGTCGGCGATCCCGTCGCCGGTGAGGACGTCGTGCTGGACGGCCGAGAGGGCGGCGCTCTGTTTCGAGCGGGCCGGCGTACCCCCCTCGGGCATCATCACCTGCTGGTCCCACCCGAGGACCCCGCCAGCGTCGCTCAGGTAGGTGGCTCGGCGGTACTCCTCGAGGAGGTCGTCGTAGGCGTCGGGGACCTGCCCCTGCTCCGTTGCCATACCCGCCCGGAGGAGCGGGAGTCAGTTCAAAGGTGTCGTTCCGGAGGCCGACGTCCGTCGAGCCGATCGCGCCGCCCCCCGTGTTCGGGCAGGGGACCGACCGCCGTACTGGCGGAACTCGTCCGACGGGACCGGGTCACCAGAACGACGCCTCGGCGACCCCGCGATAGATCCGGTAACACCGTTCCAGTACCTCGAGCGAGACCGACTCGTCCTTCGTGTGGGCCTCGCCCGGTTCGGACGGCCCGCAGATGACGCAGGTCGTTCCGGCGCCGGCGAGCCAGCCGGCGTCGGTCGCGTGGGGCTTGGTCACCTGCTCCGGGGCAGACTCCTGTGTCTCGCGCGCGGCGTCGAGCACCGCGTCGGCGAACGCGGGTTCGTCACAGGCCATCGGCGGGGTGTCGCGGTCGACCTGCCACTCGACGCCCTCGACCTCGCGTTCGACCCGCGAGAGGTCCGCACGCTCCCCGGGAACGGTTCGTTCGTCGATGGTGACCGCACACGACGCAGGGACGACGTTCCCCGCCGACCCGCCCTCGATCTCGGTAACGACGAGGCTTCCGGCGATCTCGTGACCCAGGACGGTCGTCCGCGGGGTCTCCATTCCCCGCACCACGTCGACGGCATCACACGCGCGGTAGACGGCGTTGACGCCGGCTTCGGGCTCGCTGGCGTGCGAGGCCCTCCCGTGGGCGAGGAGCTTCGAACCCCGCCGGCCGCGGTGGGCGACCACCACGTCGGTCACGTCGGGGCCGGAGTAGTTCGTCGATCCCTCGCCGACGACGGCGTAGTCGGGGACGAACCCCTCGTCGATGGCGTGACGGGCACCGACCCCACCAGTCTCCTCGCCGACGAACGAGGCGAAGACGAGTTCGACGTTCGGATCGGCGTCCCGGAACGCGCACATCGCGGCCGCCACGGCGCCCTTCATGTCCGCCGCACCGCGGCCGTAGAGCCGGCCGCCCTCCGTGCGGACGACGTAGCCGTCCTCGCGGACCTGTCCCTCGTCCGGTGGGACGACGTCGTGGTGGCCGACGAGCGCGAGGCTCTCCTCGCCCTCGCCCTTTCTGGCGATGACGTTCCCGACGTCGTCCCGTTCGACGTCGGCGTCCGTCTCGTCCCGGAGCCACGACTCGATGGCGTCGCCCGCGGCCGTCTCGTCCTCGTGGCTCGGCACCGAGACGAGGTCGGCGGTGAGGTCAGTCAGTTCGTCCATGCACCCCGGTGGGCCGGGGGCCTCTTTACTGTCGACCATCCACCGCCGGCTCGGCGGGAGACCGGTACGGACCCCTTTCAAGGGTCTTAAACGGCGGGGTGTCCTACCCGGGGTATGGATATCGTCCCGGACACGAGCGCGGTCGTCGACGGCCGCGTGTCGGAGCACATAGGGCGGGACGGGGACGTCGGGACCGTCTTCGTCCCGGAGGCGGTCGTCGGGGAACTGGAGTCCCAGGCCAACGAGGGCCGCGAGACGGGGTGGGACGGGCTCGCCGAGCTCCAGCACCTCGCCGACCTCGCCGACGAGGGGGAGATCTCCCTCGAGTACGTCGGTCGTCGCCCCACGGCGGCGGAGATGACCGGCGCCGGCGAGGGTGACATCGACGCGGTCATCCGCGACATCGCCGCCGAGCACGGCGCGACGCTGCTCACCAGCGACGCCGTCCAGGCCGAAGTCGCCCGCGCGAAGGGGCTCGCCGTCGAGTACATCGAGCCACAGACGGCCGACGTCGGCTCGCTCGCCATCGAGCAGTTCTTCGACGACTCGACGATGAGCGTCCACCTGAAGACGGGGGTGCAGCCGATGGCCAAGCGGGGCGACATCGGGGACATGCACTACGAGACCATCCGCGAGGAGGTTTCGACGGAGGACCAGCTCAAGGAGTGGGCCCACGACATCGAGGAGTCGGCCCGCCGGTCGCCCGACGGGTTCGTCGAACTCGACCAGCCCGGGATGCGGATCATCCAGTTCCGGGACTTCCGGATCGCGGTCGCCCGGCCGCCGTTCGCCGACGGGTTCGAGATCACCGCCGTGCGGCCCATCGTCAAGACCGACCTCGACGACTACGCGCTGGCCGACGCGCTCCGGGACCGCCTCGCCGAGCGTCAGCGGGGCGTCCTCATCTCGGGGGCGCCCGGCGCCGGCAAGTCCACGTTCGCCCAGGCCGTCGCCGAGTTCCTCGCGGACTCCGACTACGCGGTGAAGACGATGGAGAAGCCACGGGACCTGCAGGTCGGCCCGAACATCACCCAGTACACCGAACTCGGCGGGTCGATGGAGAACACCGCCGACTCGCTTTTGATGGTCCGACCGGACTACACCATCTACGACGAGGTGCGCAAGACGAGCGACTTCCGCGTGTTCGCGGATATGCGGATGGCCGGCGTCGGGATGATCGGCGTCGTCCACGCCACGCGAGCGATCGACGCCCTCCAGCGGCTCGTCGGCCGGGTCGAACTCGGGATGATCCCGCAGGTCGTCGACACCGTCGTCTACATCGAGGCCGGGCAGGTCCACACCGTCTACGACGTCACGACGGAGGTGAAGGTCCCCCACGGACTGATGCAGGAGGACCTCGCCCGACCGGTGGTGGTGATCAGCGACTTCGAGACGGGCGAACCCGCCTACGAGATCTACACGTTCAACCGCCAGGTCGTCACCGTCCCGCTCGGAGACGAGGAGGACGGTACGCGCGATACGGGGGTCGACCGCATCGCCAAACAGGAGATCGAGCGGGAGATCAAGTCGGTCGCACGCGGCCAGGTCCAGGTCGAACTCCAGGGGCAGAACCTCGCCGTCGTCTACGTCGAGGAGGGCGACATCTCCTACGTCATCGGGAAGGGCGGCGGCCGGATCAACGAGATCGAGGACCGCCTCGGCATCGACATCGACGTCCGGACGTTCGCCGAGAAGCCCGGCGG
>JBEPXB010000290.1:0-4638 GCA_041642135.1 Halobacteriales archaeon
TGGGTCGGGCAGTAGTAATAGCGATTAGCAGAAGTCTTCGTACTTCCTAACGTAGCAGATCTCGGACTTGACTGGATCTGCTTGATGAATACAACGCGCATATGCAGCGCGGATGGAACCGCATAATCAGGCCGTTACTCTGCGGAAGGATACAGCGCCCCGAGGTCCCCCTCCCAGGGCTGAACGTGTCCAGGGAGCAGGGTGACGTGGCCGAGCGTGCCCAATTTTCGTGCGGACTCCATCTGTTGGTTTTTATCGTAGTTGAACAGATTCCCGCCTCGCACGGGCTCAGGCGCCACAGCCTTCCCACTCATGATATCCATCGTGATCAGGGCGTCGCCAGAGAAGAGGATTCGTCTCTCTGGCAACCAGAACGAACAGTGCTCCTTCCTGTGTCCAGGTGTAGCGATCACTTCTGGGTGACCTGGGACGTCTAATACCTGCCCGTCGGTGAAGGTGTGTGCCTCAGCGATGGGTTCCGCGTCGGTCATGCCAGCCTGCATCAGCGCGCGGATGAATCGCGCGTACGCGGGCCGCCACATGAAGAAGAAGAGTGCGAGCGGTGGCTTGCCTAAGCCGTTCAACGCTGTCTCGTACCCCTCTTCGGGGACCCAAACGGGAATCCCGGCCTTGCGTAGCGGTTCTGCGAGTCCGATATGATCCGGATCGACGTGCGTGAGGATCACCGCCTTGATGTCGGTTAGCTCGGCGCCGATTCGTTCGAGTCCGGCCTCCAAGAGGTCCATTTGTGCAGGGACTCCTGCATCGACCAATGTCAGTCCCTCATCGTCCTCGATTAGGTACATGTTGGTCATGGTCGAACAGAGCTGGTAGACCCCATCGGCCACCTCCGTGGCCACTTGCTCTTCCCTGAGCTGGGGTTCGATATTCCAGGGGATTCGCATGTTCCGTTGCGTGACGATTCCTTTCTGGGTTTCTTGTGCTGTTGTCATAGGCTTCTCTGGTGTTTGAACCTCTGAGAAAATCCTACTGGGTCTTCCGACGACGCTGACCAAGGGGGGCGAACTCGGAGAGTCACAGAGAACTACGGCTCGCGAGATGATAAACCTATGTTAATAATGATAACAAATAGGCGCCTGTCCCCAGTTCCCAGCATGCTGCATGTACGCTCTACATCTCGCGCGATGTTTCTGATAGCTTCTGGCAAATACGCAGAGAGATGATCTGGATACTTTTGCTAATTTCTATAACCTCTCCACGGAAGAGTTAACCCCACGGGACGGGCGCATCGGGTATGCACGTCGGAAGGGCGGTCGTCGACTGGCTCGCCGCGAACGGGATCGGGGTCGTGTTCGGCATCCCGGGCAAGCAGACGCTCCCGCTCAACGAGGCCATCGACGACCGCGACGACGTCCGGTTCGTCGTGGCACGGCACGAGACAGCGGTCACCCACCAGGCGTGGGGGTACGCGGAGACGAGCGGCGACCTCGCCGCGACGCTCGTCGTCCCCGGGCCGGGCGACATGAACGCGATGAACGGGCTGAAGAACGCCTACAACGACTGCACCCCGATGCTCCACCTGTCGGTCGAGACCGACCCGGAGATCCGGGGTGGCGACGGCATCCACGAGACGCCCCCCGACACGTACGACAACGTCGTCAAGGAGAACGTGCTCGTCGAGACGGCCGAGAGCACGCTCGTCGAACTCCAGCGGGCGCTCGCCGCCGCGCAGTCCCCGCCGAAGGGACCCGTCCGCGTGGGCATCCCGAAGGGCTTTCTCGCCCGGGACGTCCCGCTCGCGGATCCGGGCGGATACGAGCCGGCGAGCCGCGACCCGCCCTCGAACGACGAACTCGCGGCCGCGGCGGACCTGCTCGCCGGGAGCGAGGCGCCCGTGATCCTCGCCGGGGGCGGCGTCAGGGCCTCGGAGGCGACCGAGGCGCTCGTGGCGGTCGCCGAGCGCCTCGAGGCGCCCGTCGTCACCACCTACAAGGGCAAGGGGACGTTTCCGGAGGACCACCGGCTGTTCGCGGGCGTCCTCTCCGGGAGCGCGAGCCCGGAACTGCTCGACTGTATCGCCGGGTCGGACGCCGCGCTCGGCGTCGGCACCGACTTCGACGCCGTCGCGACGCGGAGCTGGTCCGTCGAGGTACCGGAGCGACTGGTCCACGTCACGCTCGACCCGGACGACCTCGGGACGGGCTACCCGCCCTCCGTGGGTATCGTCGCCGACGCCCGGGAGGCCCTGCTGGGGCTCGCCGACCGGCTCGAAGGTAGGGACAGAGAGCCCGACGACCGCGCCGCGGCGGTCCGGGCGGGAACGGACGAGCGGCTGGCGCCGCTGCGGGACCGGACGCCATTTACCTCGGTCGGGGCGCTCGACGTCATCGCGGGCGTCGTTCCCGACGACGCCGTGGTCGCCGCGGACGCCGGCGGGTTCCGCGTCTGGTCGCTCAACGCCTTCCCCGCGAGCGGCCCCCGGTCGTACGTCACTCCGGGGTCGTGGGCGACGATGGGGACCGGCCTGCCCTCGGGGATCGGCGCCCGCCTCGCCAACCCCGACCGTGACGTGGTGGTGCTGACCGGCGACGGCGGCCTGCTGATGTGTCTCCACGAACTCCACACCGCGGTCGCGGAGGACCTCCCGCTCGTCGTGGTCGTCCTCGACAACTCCGACTACGCCATCATCACCGAGGAGGCCGAGCGCGCCTACGGGCTCGAGGAGGGGTACGGCTGGGGGAAGACGCCCATCGACTTCGTCGCCGTCGCCGAGGGGATGGGGATGGCCGCGACGCGCGCCGAGACGCCCGACGAGGTCCGGGCGGCCGTCTCCGAGGCGCTCGACGCCGACGGGCCGACGCTCGTCCAGATCCCGACCGACCCCGAGGAGCCACAGGCCAGCGAGTGGATGCGGGAGTAGCGGACGGCGGACGGGGGTAGCGTACCGGCAAGCCCGGACGACGCGCCCGTCGACAGTGAGCGCGGCCCCGGACGAGAGCGGATCGCCGGGGCTCGTCGTCCCGGCCGAACCGTATTCCGAGGCTCTCGACCTCGACCCGAAGCGACATACCGACCCGGCGAGAGGCGTCCTCCATGAGCGAACTGGACGGCGAGGTGGTCGTGGTAACGGGCGCGAACCGCGGGCTGGGCCGGGAGATGAGCCTGCGGTTCGCCCGCGAGGGCGCGCGGGTCGTGCTCGTCGCTCGCACAGGGGCCGAACTCGAGGCGGTGGCCGAGGAGTGCGAGGGTGAAACCCTCGTGGCGCCCGCGGACGTGACCGACTCCGCGGAGGTCGAGTCGGCTATCGAGACGACGCTCGATTCCTTCGGTCGCGTGGACACGCTCGTCAACAACGCCGGCGTCGGCCTGCTGAGCCTCGAGGACGGCGGCCGACCGACCCACGAGGTGCCCGAGGAGCGCTGGCGCCAGGTCATCGACGTGAACCTCACGGGCGTGTTCCTCTGCTCGAAGGCCGCCCTGCCGCACATGCTCGAGCGAGGGAGTGGAAACGTGATCAACATCTCCTCGGGCCTCGGACGGTACGCGGCGCCGGGATACGCCCCGTACAACGCCTCGAAACACGGGCTGGAGGGGCTGACGAAGACGATGGCGCTCGATTACGAGGACGCGGGCATCAACGTGAACGCGCTCGACCCCGGCGGCCGCGTCGACACCGCGTTCTGGGACCACCTCCCCGACGAGGAGCGGGCGGAGATACTCCGGCCCGACGTGATGAACGACGCCGCGGTGCTGCTGGCCGCACAGGGACCGGAAGGTGTGACCGGCGAGTCGATGGACGCCGCCGACTGGGAGGAGCGACTGGGGTAAGCTACCCACGACTGAAGTCGTGGGCTTTCTCCCGCGAGGGGGTTTCGGCCCACACTCCGTCCGCCGTCGAGGGCTCGGCTTCCTCGTACCGTCCTCGTTCCGGCGTGGCGCGATGTGATACGCCTCCCACTCCGACCGGGACGAGGAGTGTCCCGCCGATTTAATTCCCGGTGTTCTCACGCTCTACCCTCGGATGAGGGGCAGGGATCGAACCTGCTCGCGGTCACGGTCCCCGAGTCCGAGGCCGGCTTACTCTCGGCCCGTACTGGCCGGCACGTGTGGCAGGCCAGCACTATCTTCCTCGATGATAATAATCCTGTTAACTCTACCGACCCCCGGCCGTGCAATCGCGTCTCGGCTGTCGAGGCCCATGTCGGCTTCCTCCCACGACTGAAGTCGTGGAGTTCCACCTCGAAATACGTCTGAGTCGGACCGTGCTCACGCCGGGTTGGAACCGCTCTCGGCCCGGACGTCCGCGTGCTCCTCGTAGAGCCGCACCATCCGGTCGAAGAACAGGAACGTGAGCGCCATCGACGCCGCGGTCCCGAGACCCGTCCGAAACGGCTGTCGCCGCACGGCCGCACGGAGCGTGAACAGGTTGACGAAAGCGCCGACGGCCGTCAATCCGAGGTCGCGCGGCGAGGAGGCGAGCCCCCGTTCGAGCCAGACCCGCTCGCCGAGGACGACCCGGGTCGCCCACGCGTCGTCGGTCTCCGGCGGCGAGACGACGAGCAGGTTCGCCGCGACGGAGAGGAGCGTTCCGACCAGCAGTAGCCTGCTCCGGCGGTAGACCGCCAGGACCAGTACCGGATAGGCCGCCACGAGCGGCCAGACGCTCCGCGGGCTGGA
>JBEPXB010000291.1:0-4628 GCA_041642135.1 Halobacteriales archaeon
GCCGCTGGATCACCGCCACGGTCCCGCCGACGTCGACCTCCTCGCCACCGCCGCCGCCCGAAGCGCGCGCCTCGGCGAGCTGTTCCTTGAGCTCCTCGATGCGCTTGCCGCGGTCCTTCCACTCCTCGAAGAACCGCGCGGCGGTGTCGGGCACCTCCTCGGGGTCGACGTCGAGGGTCTCCGCGGCGCCGTAGAGGGCGTCCTCGACGCGCTGGGTGGCCTCGACGGCCGCCTCGCCGGCCGCGAACGAGAGCCGCTCGACGCCGTCCTGGACCCGTTCGGTACCCAGCACCTTGATCGCGCCGATCTCGCCCGTGCGGGCGACGTGGGTCCCCGCACACGCCTGGACGTCCTCGCCGACCGTGATGACCCGGACCTCGGTCCCCGGGGGGATGCCGCCCTGGAACAGGTCGAAGCCGTAGCGCTCCTGGGCGTCGTTGCGGTCGAGCCACTCCTGTTTCACGGGGAGGTCGTCCCGGACCATCGCGTTGGCGACCCGTTCGATGGCCTTCACGTCATCGCGGGAGATGCGCTCGTAGTGCGTGACGTCCAGACGCGACCTGTCGGTTCCCTTCTGTGCGCCGGCCTGCCGGACGTGGTCGCCGAGCACTTGCCGGGCCGCGTGACCGACGATGTGGGTCGCGGTGTGGTTGCGCATCAGCCGGTGCCGGCGCGTCCCGTCGACCTGTCCGCGGACGAACTCGCCCTTCCCGGGGTCCCGGTCGGTCCGGTGGAGCACGACGCCGTCGACCTCCTGGACGTCCTCGACTTCGACGGTCAGGTCGTCCGTCGAGAGGGTGCCCACGTCCGCGGGCTGGCCACCGCCCTCGGGGTAGAACATCGTCTGGTCGAGCGCGACGTCGTAGCCCTCGCCGTCCTCGCGCTCGATCACGTTGAGGACGACCGCCTCGAACTCCGTCCGGCCCTGGTCCTCGTAGAACAGCTTCTCCGTGTCGGGCAGGTCGGCGATGCGGTCCCGGATGCCGGCGAAGGGGTCGGTTCCCTCGGCCGCGTCGGTCCCGCTGTGGCGCTCTGCGACCCGGGCGTAGAAGTCGTCCGGGATGTCGACCGTCGCGCCGCGCTCGGCGGCGATCTCCTCGACCATGTCCGGCTGGATGCCGTGGCTGTCGTAGAGTTCGATCACCTCTTCTAACGGTATGGGCTCCTCGCGCCCGGCGTACTCGTCGGCGAGCTGTCGGACCCGGCGGCCGCCCCGTTCGAGCGTCTCGCGGTACTTCTCGACCTCCGTCCGGACGATGTCCCGTATCGTGTCGCGGTTCTCGTAGCCGAGGCGCTCGGCCTGCATGTCCACGAGTTCGTCGAGCGGGGCGTCCACGCCGACGTTATCGGCCAGCCGCTTCGTGCGGCGCAGGACCATCCGGGCGAGGTAGCCCGTCCCGACGTTCGACGGGACGATGCCGTCGCCGAGCATGTAGGCCAGCGTCCGGCAGTGGTCGGCGATGGCGTAGATGTCCTCCAGGGGCTCCATCAGCGCCTCGAGCTCGCCGACGTCGACGCCGAGTTCCGCCGCGATGTCGCCGCGAGCGGTCTCTATGTCCTCGGCCTCGTCGATGTCCATGTTGCCCGCGAGCTTCGCCGCGCGGTGGACCAGCTCCTCCTCGGCCTCGGTGTGCTCGATCTCGGCGTTCTCCTTCAGGAAGGCGATCATCTCGGGGTAGACCGCCTCGTACACCGTGGGAGTACCCTGGGACATCCACGTCCACCGCTCCAGCCCGTAGCCGGTGTCGACGATGTACGTGTCCATCTTCGAGTACCGGTTGCCGTCCTTCAGGAGGTACTCCCCGTCGGGGTCCTGCTCCATCGACATGAAGACGAGCGTGGCGAGTTCCAGTCCCTTGTAGATGACCTCGATGGCGGGCCCGGCGTTGCCGCCGCCCACCCACGGGTCCTCGATGTAGGTGACGTCGGTGGTGTCGACGCCCATCTCCGCGAACAGCCCCTCGCAGAGTTCGACCGTCTCGTCCTTCCAGTAGACCTCCCCCTCGTAGGCGTACTCGCGTTCGGCGTCCTCGCGGACGTTGAACGCGTGGTGGGCCATCATCTCGAACGCCATGGTGTGCCGGCCCGTCTTGCCGACGTTGTCGATGTCCTGCATCCGGATGCAGGGCTGTGAGACGGCGAGCGGGTTGGCCGGCGGCGGCGTCTTCCCCGACGTGACGAGCGGCTGGAAGTCGTAGATCGACGCCTGCGTGAGCAGTACGTCGTCGCGCCAGCGGTTCGCCGCCACCGGGTACGGGTCGATCCGCTCGTGGCCGTGCTCCTCGAAGTACGAGAGGAACGCCTCGCGCATCTCCTCTAAACTGTACTCCCGGTCGAACCCGGGGTCGTCGATGAAACCGTACTCCTCGCAGGGGGGTTCGCCGCACAGCTCCCGCCCCTCGTCCCGCGTCCAGAAGTGGTCGCCACAGTCCGGGCACTCCTTCCTGTGGAACCCCTCCTCCCGGAAGTACTCGAGTTGGTACTCCTCCGTGAGGTCGCTCATTACCGTCCCGTTCGTCCGAGCACTTCTAAAAGGGTTCCGAACGTGCCATCCGAACCCGCCGCGAACGGGCATAGCCGGGCCCGCTCCGGGTTTTCGTCGTCCGACACACGCGCTGTCCGCGAGTGGTGTCGGCCCGGGCCGGGCGGTCGGACCCCACTCCGGGGACGGTTCCCGTTCCGCGAGCCCGACAGTTATGCTCGCCCGGCCGCTCCGGGTACGTGTGAGTATCGCGCTGTGGGCGGGCGTCGCCGGGTTCGCGCTCGGAACGGTCGCCGTCGGCTACCGCGCCAGGGGGGTCGGCGGAAACGGCTCCGACCAGCGGGCGCGGCTGCTTTCGGTCGTCGCGGTGTTCGTCCCGCTCTCGGCCGGGACGTGGTACGTGGCGATGGCGCTCGGGGCGGCCGTCTCGCGGACCCCCGCCGGCGTCGTCCACTGGGGCCGGTTCGCCGACGGCGTCCTCACGCTCCCGCTGGTCTGCGGGGCGCTCGCGGTCCTCGCCGGCGCCGACCGCGTGACGGTCGGGACGACGGCGGCTGTCGCCGGCTACACGATGGCGACGACGCTCGCCGCCACACTCGCGACCGGCACCGCGAAACTCGTCTGGCTCGGCGTGAGCGTCGGCGGCTTCCTCGCGCTCCTCTGGCTCCTGTTCGGGTCGGTCACCCGTGCCGCACGCGGGCGGGACGCTGGCCCGTTCCGGCGAATCCGGAACCTCGTCGTCGTGGCGATGTGTGTCTACCCGGTCGTCTGGGCCGCGGGGGCCGAGGGGTTCGCACTCGCGCCCGGACCGGCAGTCCTCGCAGGGGTCGCCCTCGACCTGGCGTTCAAGATCGGGTTCGGCCTGCTGCTCGCGGGGGCCGCACGGACGCCCGGGCCCGAGCACGGCTCCGATCCTGAGCCCCGCACAACCGTTTAGTCGCGCCCAGCGGAAGCCCCGAGAGTGAGCACCCCCTCGACGTCGGCGGACCTACCCACCGCGGCCGTCACCGCGGGGACCGTCGGCCTCGGGACGGCCGCGACGCTCCTGGTCGGGTTCGACCGGTCGTCGCTGTCCCCGCCGGACGTCGGCGGCCCGTGGGGGTTCGTCGTCGCGGTCACCGCCGGGGTCACGCTCCTCGCGTTCCTGGCGGTGTACGGCCGCCGGCTCGCCCCGCCGGAACTGCTCCGGCGGGCGTCCGTCTCGCTCCTGTTCGGCCTCGCCGGCGGAACGCTCTCGTTCGCGCTCGTCTCGATGCTCTCCGGGACGTTCGACCCCGTCTCCGTCCCGCTCTGGGTGCCGGTCGTCGCGGTCGTCCTCGCCGCGGGGTCGTTCACCCTCGGACGATGACGACACCGAGGGGCCGGCTGCCGGCTCCGTTTCGAACGGGTCGTCGGACGCCTCCGGAGCGTGGGTGTCAGTTCTCGAGCGCGAGCGACGCCAGCAGCGCCTCCAGCTGGACCTGCTCGTTCGCGCCGGCGGTGATCCGGTAGTCGGCCTCGCCGATCCGCTCCATCACCCTGACCGCCTCGCGCTCCTCGAGGTCGAACTCCCAGACCGAGCGGTGGAGCTGGTCGATGATGTCGTCGCCGGCGATCCCCGAGTCGACGAGTAGTTCGTCCAGTTTGGCACGGGCGGCGGTGAACTCCCCGTCGAGCGCGAGCGTCACCATCTCGCGGATCTCCTCCGGCCGCGCGGTGGAGGTGATGGCGTAGACCGCCTCCTCGTCGACGGTCCCCCCGAGGACGGCCGCGGCCTGCAGGCCGTTGATCGCCTTCCGCATGTCCCCGTCGGCGGCG
Source organism: Halobacteriales archaeon (assembly GCA_041642135.1). Taxonomy (GTDB): domain Archaea; phylum Halobacteriota; class Halobacteria; order Halobacteriales; family Haloarculaceae; genus Salinirubellus. Next base: position 4,280 of record JBEPXB010000291.1, read on the forward strand.
TAGACGAGCGCGTCGACCCCGTCGTCGGTCACGTCGATCCCCTCCGCGGCGGCGATCTCCCGGACGGTTTCCTCGACCGCCTCGTCGCCCAGCGGCGAGAACCGGAACACCGCACACCGGGACTGGATCGGGTCGATGATCTGCGAGGAGTAGTTACAGGAGAGGATAAAGCGCGTGTTATTTGAAAACTGCTCCATCGTCCGCCGGAGTGCTGACTGGGCATCGCTGGTGTTGTGGGTCAGGATCCCGTTGGCGAGCATGAAGTTGGGCGTGTGCTCCATGCTGATGTTGTAGGCCTTCCCGCGGTGGCTGTACTCGATACTACTCACCTCCACGGTCTCGACCGTTC
>JBEPXB010000292.1:0-4624 GCA_041642135.1 Halobacteriales archaeon
GGACTCGGCGTGACCGTCGAGTCCGTCTCGAGGTCCGGTAGCAGATGCGCTCGCGGCATCGCGTAGTCCCCGAACGACGCGGTGAGCATCGTCCCGTTCCCGTCGTAGGCCGCCTCTTCCCAGAGCGCCTGGCCGAGCCCCTGGGCGACCGCCCCGTGGACCTGCCCCTCGACGAGCGTCGGGTTGATCTGCGTGCCGCAGTCGTCGACCGCGACGTACCGCTCTAAGGTGATCTCCCCCGACTCCGGGGCGACCTCGACGACCGCGGCGTGCGTCCCGAAGGCGTACGTCAGCCCCTCCGGCTCCTCGACGCGTTCGGAGGAGAGTGCCGGCGCGTCGTCGGAGCGGATGTCCCCGGATCGGGCGTGTGCCCGCTCGGCGATCGTCGCCAGGGACACGGCCCGGTCGGGCGCGCCGCGGACGGCGAACGTCCCGTCCTCGAACGCCACGTCCTCCGGATCCACCTCGAGGTGGTCCGCCGCGACCCGCGTCGCCTCCTCGAGGACGTCGCGGGCACACGCGAGGAGGACACCGCCCCCGACCGAGACGCTCCGGCTGGCGTAAGTGCCGGTGCCCGTCGGGAGGTCGTCGGTGTCGCCCTCGTTGACCTCGACGTCGGTCTCGTCGATGCCGAACTCGTCGGCGAGGAGGCCGGCGTACGTGGTGGCGTGACCCTGTCCCTGGTCGGCCGTCCCGCAGTAGGCCCGCACGGTTCCGTCTCGAGCGAGTTCGACCCGGCCGCTCTCGATCTGGACCGTGCCGGTGTTCTCGACGAAACTGGCGATCCCGACTCCGAGGTAGCGGCCCTCGGCGCGGGCTGCGGTCTGCCGCTCGCGGAACGCCTCGTAGTCGAGGTGCTCCAGTGCCAGGTCGAGCGCCGTCCCGTAGTCGCCGCTGTCGTACGTGAACCCGAGCGCGGTCTCGTGGGGGAACGCGTCGGCCGGGACGAAGTTCCGCCGACGCAGGTCGGCCGGGTCGACCCCGAGTTCGGCGGCGGCGCGGTCCATCAGCCGCTCGATGACGTAGATCGCCTCCGGCCGGCCGGCGCCGCGGTAGGGCCCCAGCGGTGGGGCGTTCGTGAGGACGCCGGTGAGGTGACAGTAGACGTCGGGAACGTCGTAGGCCCCCGTCATCAGGTTGGCCCGGATACCGAAACTCGGGTCCCGGAAGGGGTACCCGCCGATCCCGACGTGGCCCCGTATTCCCAGCCCCAGCACGGACCCGTCCTCGTCGACGGCGAGCGTACCGGTCGCGTAGACGCCCCGTCCGTGATGCTCGGTCAGGTTGTTCTCGGTTCGGGTCGCGGCCCACTTCACCGGCCGGCCGAGGTGCATGGCGGCCCAGGCCACGACCGGCTCCTCGGGGTACGGTCGGGCGCCCTTCGGGCCGAAACCGCCGCCGACGGCCGGCGCGATGACGCGGACTTCCTCGGCAGGGAGACCCAGGGTCTCGGCGAGCCGGTCGCGGTCCTGGTGTGGCGTCTGTGTCGAGGTCGTGACGGTGAGCCGTTCGGTGGTCGGTCCACCGCTCGAGTCGGACCTCGCCGTCGAGTCGGCCGTGTCCGTCACCTCGGGAGCCGACGCAGACGCGGACGCACGGGCGACGGTCGGGGACCCCGTTCCGTACTCGGCGAGCACCGCTCGCGTCTCCATCGGCGACGAGAGGAGCCGGGGGATATCGAAGTCGAGCGAGACGACGTGCGCCGCGTCCTCGACCGCCCGGTCGACCGCCGACTCGTCGCCGGTCTCCCACTCGACGGTGTCCGTCCCGAACTCGGAGATCGACGGGCCGTCGGTCAGGGGAGCCTCCCGTGGGTCGACGACCGCGGGGAGGCGCTCGTATTCGACGTCTATCGCCTCGAGCGCGTCGTGCGCGAGATACCGGTCCTCGGCGAACACCACCGCCACCGGGTCGCCGCTGAACCGCGCCCGCTCGCCGACGCCGACGAGCAGCGGCCGTTCGACCTCTTCCGGTCCGGCGAAGTAGTTCGTCGTCGGGATCCCGGTCGGTCCTTCGGAGTCGGGCAGTTCCGCCGCGCCGAACGCGGCCACCACGCCGTCCAGTTCGGTCGCGGGTTCGACGTCGACTCGCTCGACGCGGGCGTGACCGTACGGGCACCGTCGGAACGCCGCGTGGAGCACTCCCTCCGGTCGAACGTCGTCGGTGTACGTCGCCGCGCCGGTCAGGAACGCCGGGTCCTCTCGACGGGTACGCGCCGTTCCTACGCGAGCGTCTCGCATCTCGCTACTGGCTACTCGACCGACGGACGATATGTCTGGCGGTGGCAGTGATGGTGTCCCGGACGACGGCGTCAGCCCGAGGTCCTGATCGTTCCTCGCGTGCAGGTGACGGAACGCGTCGACGGGGTCTCGCGGAGAACGACGACGGCCGGGGTGGGACTACGCGGCGTCCTCGCCGACGACCCGGCGAACGATCTCGTCGGGGTCGAACCGTTCGAGGTCGTCGTAGCCCTGGCCGACGCCGAGGAAGAGGATCGGCTTCCCGGTGACGTGGGCGATGGAGACGGCGGCCCCGCCCTGCGAGTCGGCGTCGGCCTTCGTCAGCACGACGCCGTCGATCTCGGCGGCGTCGTCGAACTGCTTCGCCCGGTTGGTGGCGTCCTGCCCCGCGACGGCCTCGTCGACGAACAGCGTCATGTCCGGGTCGACCACGCGGTCGATCTTCTCGAGCTGGGCCATCAGGTCCTTCGAGGTGTGGAGCCGGCCGGCGGTGTCACCGAGGACGACGTCGATGTCGTGGGCCTTCGCGTACTCGACGGCGTCGTAGATCACGGCGGCGGGGTCACCGCCCTGCTCGTGGGTGATGATCTTCTTGCCGAGCGCCTCGGCATGCTCCTCGATCTGCTCGTTCGCGCCCGCACGATAGGTGTCGCCGTTCGCGAGCACCGTCGAGTAGCCCCGCTCTTCGAGGTAGCGGGCCATCTTCGCGATGGTCGTCGTCTTCCCTACACCGTTGACGCCGGTGAAGATGATCGTGACGGGTTTCTCCGCCTCGGCGATGCGCGCATCGAAGTCGAACTGGCCGACGCCGATGACGTCCCGGAGGGCGTCGCCGATGGCTCGTTCGACCATGTGGTGGCCGGTCTGGACCTGGGCGCGGGTCTGCCCGACCAGCTCCTCGCGGAGCCGCTCGGTTATCTCGCCGGCGACGCTCATCTCGACGTCGCCCTGCAGGAGCGAGAGTTCGAGTTCCTCCAGGGGCTCCTCGAGCTCCTCCTCCTCGATGACGGCCTTCCCGGTGGCGAACAGCCTCGCGCGCTGGGCGAGGCCCTGCCCCTCGCCCTTCCCCTCGTCGGTGGCTTCCTCGGCGTCCACGTCGGTTTCGTCGGTCTTGGTGTCGGCTCCCGCGTCGACGTCCGTGGCCTCCGCTCCGTCCTCGGCGACCACCTCGGCGTCCGCGTCGGCCTCGGCATCCTCGACCGCCTCCTCCTCGACGTCCTCGCGGAACCGTCCCAGTTTCTCCTTCAGTCCGTCGAACATCTATCGCCCCTCGGTCACTCGTCGTCGTCCTCGGCCTGCTGCTGCTGTTGCATCATCTGCTGCATCTGCTGCTGTTGCATCTGCTGGGCGCGCTGTTCGAGCTGGTCGCTCTCGCTCTCGACCTCGCTGACCTCCTCGCGGAGCTCCTCGATGCGGTCGTCGAGCGCGTCGCGCTTGCGCTCGAGCGCGTCGATGGCGCCCTCCTGGTCCTGCTCGGCCGCGTAGTTGCCGCCCAGCCCGACGATGATCTCGTCGATGTCCTGGACCTCCGCGCGGACGTACGCGCCGCCGCCGACCGGCACCTGGACCGTGCTCCCGCTCTCGAGGGTCTCGATGGCCTCGATGGCCTCGTCGATCTCGGCCTGCTCGTCCCGGACGCCCTCGATCTCGGCCTCGATGGCCCGCTTCTCCTGTTCCAGCGCCTCCATCTGCTGCTGGATCTCCTGCATCGCGCCGCCGCCGCCACCACCGAGGCTCATGCGGCGGCCACCTCCTCGACGGCCTCGAGTTCGACCTGCGTGCGCTTGACGGCGTGCTGTGAGCCGACCAGCGAGTAGGCGTGCTCGCGGGCGACGTTCTCGTTCGGGGCCTCGACCGTCTTCCTGAAGGTCTGCCACCCGTCTCGGGCCCGATACCGACCCGTCACCGTGAATTCGCTCATATGGTTTCCCGGGGAGCGAGCGGGAAGTAGCTTCCGACATGGAGAGCCCGCGACCACCACGACGGCCCCCGGGCGTCGGACTCCCCGGCCGATCCGTCACGGCCTCGCCGACTCCCCATCCTTGCCCCCGCCGCGGGGTACTTGCACCCGGAGCGCCTACCATCACCGATGACCGACGATCCGGTCCGGAACACGCCCGGGGGAGCCGGCCCGACCAGCCCTCGGGCGGAGCGACCACCCGCCGCCGCGGCCGTGGCGGCTCACTTCGAACCCGGGGGGTACGAGGCGACCTGGCCGACCGACCGCGCCGACCCCGACTGTCTCCTCCGGCCCGTCGAGGGCGTCGACCCGCCGCTGGCCCGCGTCGGGAGGGGGACGGAGGTCGCCGTCGAGGCGCTCCCCTCGGCGGAGCCGACGGTCGTCGTCGACGCCGTCGCGGCGGCCGCCCACGAGGGCCGGTTCG
>JBEPXB010000293.1:0-4623 GCA_041642135.1 Halobacteriales archaeon
GACGACTCGAAGGTCACGCGGTTCGGCGGTCCCGACTCGACGAGCGTCGGCGGGGCACAGCGGCTCCTCGCGGAGGCGCTCCCGAGCGGCTACTCGTTCGAGTGAGCCGATGAGCGCGCGACGGGAGCCATGAGCGGCATGCGATGGTACGTCGCCCGGCGGCTGCTGTGGGCGGCCTTCGCCACGTTCGTCGTGCTGTCGGGGTACTTCGTGCTGTTGCAGATCGCCCCCGGGGACGGCCGCGCGGCGTTCGCGTTCGCCGCGGCCACGGAGGGCGGCAACGTCACGCAGGCCCAGCAGACGTTCGAGCAGATACGCGGGCTCCAGGGGTCGCTGACCGAGCAGTACGTCCGGTACATGACCGGCATGGCGACCGGCGACTGGGGCTGGTCGTTCACGCGGAACCAGCCGGTCGTCACCGCGATGGCCCAGGCGTACCCCTTCTCGCTGCAGTACGCGCTTCCGGCGACGCTGCTCGCCATCGTCTTCGGCTACGGGATCGGCCTCTACTCCGCCACCCACCAGTACACGCTCTCGGATTACTTCGGGACGTTCGTCGCCTTCTTCGGCATCTCCATCCCGAACTTCTGGTTCGCGATCATGCTCATCCTGATATTCGCGGTCCAGGCGTTCGACCTCGTCGTCTTCGGCGTGCAGCTGCTGCCGCTGCCGAGCTTCTACCAGACGAGCGTGGTCCAGGAACACGGCTGGGTCTCCTGGGAGAACGCCCGGCAGCTGATACTCCCGGTGGTCGTCCTCACGACGGGGTCGGTCGCGGGGAACATGCGCTACTCGCGGGCGGAGGCGCTGGAGTACGTCCACGCGGAGTTCGTCAAGACCGCGCGGGCGAAGGGCGCCGGCGGCTGGCGGATACTCCTCCGGCACATCCTCCGGCCCGCCGCGGTCCCGCTGATGACCATCTTCATCGCGGACCTGCTCGGCCTGCTGTTCGCCGGCGCGTACCTCACCGAGGTGATCTTCCAGATACCGGGGCTCGCGCTGCTGTCGTTCAACGCCATCCTCAACCAGGACACCCCGCTGGTGATGGGGACGACGCTCGTCCCCGTCCTCCTCGTCATAATCGGGAACCTCCTGCAGGACATCGCGTACACGCTACTGGACCCGCGGATCGACTACGGTGATCGCTGATGGCGACCGACGACGGGCGCGGCGACGGGTTCGAGGGGACACGGCGCGACGACCGGGAGTCGTTCCGGGACGTCGACTGGGACGCGCTCGGCGGCGCCGGGTTCACCCCTCGCGAGCGGGCGATGGCCGCGTTCGCGGCCGTCTACCTCCTCCTGCTCGCGTACGACCACCTCCTGTTACACGACGGGCTGAACCGCCTCCTGGGCCTCGTCGGCTTCCGCTCGGCGTTCGTCGCGGGGCTCGACGGCCCCACGCTCCCGCTCGGCGTCCTCACCTGGGACGTCTCGGGGACGGACTGGCTGTTCGTGCTCACCGTCGCGGTGGGTGCCTTCTACGGCGCCTGGCCGATGTACCGCAACCCGCGGCTGGCGGCCTACTACTGGCGGCGATTCCGGCGCAACCGCGCCGCCGTCCTCAGCGGGGTCTACCTCCTGGTGATATTCACGGTCGGCATCGTCGGCCCGGTGTTCATCGAGCCGCCGACGGTCGAACCGCTCCAGGGGTACCAGCCGCCGGTGTTCCTGACCGTCGACGCGACGACGCCGATCCAGTGTATCGGCGAGACGACCGCCGCCCCGGGCGGCGGGTCGGTCTGTCACGGCACCTTGGCGCACCCGCTCGGGACGACCGCCGAGGGCAAGGACGTCCTGAAACTCGTCGTCCTCGGGATGCGCGTCTCGATGCAGGTCGGACTCGTCACGATGCTCCTGATCGTCACGATGGGAAGCCTCGTCGGGACGACCGCAGCCTACTTCGGCGGCTACGTCGACGAACTCCTGATGCGCTACGTCGACCTGCAGGCCACCTTCCCCTCCTTCTTCCTCTTTCTCATCCTCTCGTACCTGTTCACGCCGTCGCTGTTCCTCCTGATCGTGCTGTTCGGTCTGCTGGGGTGGGAGGGGACCGCCCGCCTCGTTCGGTCCGAGGCGCTCCAGCGGACCGAAGAGGAGTACGTCCGCGCGGCGGAGAACGCGGGCGCGAGCGACGGCTGGATCATCCGCCGACACATCCTCCCGAACGTCTCGAACACCGTCATCACGAACGCGACGCTGCTGATCCCGGGACTCATCCTCCTCGAGGCGGCGCTCGCGTTCCTCGGGCTGACCGACCCATCCGTTTCCTCGTGGGGCAAGACCATCTCCGCCGGCCGGGGGGATCTCTCCTCGGCGTGGTGGATCGCCACCGTCCCCGGGGTGTTCCTCTTCTTCACCATCCTCGCGTTCAACTTCCTCGGGGACGCGCTGCGGGACGCGCTCGACCCCCGCTCGGAGGGACGAACGTGACCCGGAACGACAGCGGCGCCCGGGACGACGCCGGCCACGACCACCGGGCCGATGCCACGGGAACCGACACGGGCGGGACGACCGACGGGACGGGTACCACGCCACCCGGGCCCGGCGAGGACCCCCTGCTCTCGGTGCGCGGTCTGAAGACCTACTTCGACACGGAGGCGGGGGTCGTCCGCGCGGTCGACGGGGTCTCGTTCGACGTCGATCGAGGGGAGACGGTCTGTATCGTCGGGGAGTCCGGCTCCGGGAAGACGGTCGCCTGCGAGTCGATCACACGGATCCTCGATACGCCGCCCGGACGCATCGCCGGCGGGGAGGTGTGGTTCGACGGCGAGGACCTCGCGTCGGCGAGCGAGCGGCGCCTCCAGCGGATACGGGGCGGCCGCATCGGCCACGTCTTCCAGAACCCGCAGGGGGCGCTCAACCCGGTCTACACCGTCGGCGACCAGATAATCGAGGCGGTCAGGCTCCACAGCGACCGCTCGCGCGGGGAGGCGCGCGAACGGGCGGTCGACCTGCTCGACCGCGTGGGCATCCCGGAGGCCGCCGCCCGCGTCGACGACTACCCCCACGAGTTCTCCGGCGGGATGAAACAGCGGGTCGTCCTCGCGATGGCGCTGGCGGCCGATCCCGACCTCCTGATCGCCGACGAGCCGACGACGGCGCTCGACGTCACTATCCAGGCACAGATCCTCCGCCTGCTCGGGGAGATACAGGACGAGTTCGGCATGAGTATCGTCTTCGTCACCCACGACCTCGGCGTGGTCGCACAGATCGCCGACCGGGTGGTCGTGATGTACGCGGGGAAGGTGATGGAGCGTGGTGACGTCTACGAGCTGTTCGAATCCGCCGGTCACCCCTACACGCAGGCGCTGCTGCGGTGTCTCCCCGGGCGCGGGTCGGTCACCGAGGCCATCGGCGGGACGCTTCCCGACCCGATCGACCCGCCTGCCGGGTGTCGGTTCCACCCGCGGTGTCCGCACGCGGTCCGGGACTGCGAGGTCGGCGACCAGCCCGACCTCCTGCCGGTCGCCGGCGGCACGGACGGCGACGACGGTGTGAGCGAGAGCGGCCATCGGGCGTCCTGTGTCTACTACGGTCCGGGCTACGACGCGAGCGTGGTCCGGGGGGTGGACTCCGGGACCGACGGGCCGGAAGGCGACGGGGAGTCCCCGGGGAGCGGGATCGGCGACCGGACGAGGGAGGAGGGACTGGCCGACCGGGACGGCAGTTCGGCCGGCGTCGAGGCGAACCCGTTCGACCCACTGGAGGACGGGGGTGAGGACTGATGGCGCTGTTCGAGGTCCGAAACCTGGAGAAACACTACCCGGTCACGGAGGGGGTGCTCCGGCGTGAGGTGGGTCGGGTCCGGGCGGTCGACGGCATCTCCTTCGACGTCGAGGCGGGCGAGACGGTCGGGATCGTCGGCGAGTCCGGGTGCGGGAAGTCGACGGCCGCGACCGCGATGCTCAGGCTGGAGGAGCCCACCGGCGGCGAAGTGATCTTCGACGGCGAGTCGGTCACCGACTACTCGAAGGCCGAACTCAAGCGGTTCCGCCGGCGGGCACAGATGATCTTCCAGGACCCCACCTCGAGCTTCGATCCGCGGATGAGCATCGGCGAGTCCGTGGCCGAGCCCCTGCGGATCCACGGGATGCGCGATCCGGACCGCCGACGGCGCATCGTCGAGGACCTTCTCGAGCGGGTGGGGCTGTCGGGGAGCGACGCCGACCGCTACCCCCACGAACTCTCGGGTGGGATGAAACAGCGGGTCGCGCTCGCCCGGGCGCTGTCCATCAACCCCGACCTGCTGGTGGCCGACGAGCCCGTCTCGGCACTCGACGTCTCCGTGCAGGCGGAGATCCTCGCACTGCTCTCGGACCTCCAGGCGGAGTTCGACCTCGCGGTCGTGCTCATCAGCCACGACATGGGCGTCGTCAGGCAGGTCTGTGACCGGGTGAACGTGATGTATCTCGGGGAGGTCGTCGAGCGGGGCCCCACCGAGGCGGTGTTCGACGACCCGGAGCACCCCTACACCGAGGCGCTGATGTCCTCGATCCCCGAGCCCGATCCCCGAAAGCGGGGACGCGGTATCGAACTCACCGGCGACGTCCCCTCGCCGGCCAACCCGCCGCCGGGCTGTCGGTTCCACACGCGCTGTCCGAGGGTCATCCCGCCGGACGGC
>JBEPXB010000294.1:0-4622 GCA_041642135.1 Halobacteriales archaeon
TACCTGCGCCTTCACGGCGCAGGGGTAGCCGACGGTCTCGGCGGCGGCGACGGCCTCCTCGACGGTCGCCGCGAGCCCCGACTTCGGCGTCGGAACCCCGGCGTCCGCGAAGACGCCCTTCGCCTGATACTCGTGGAGTTTCATGACACGCGAATCCGGGTCTCCGGGACGCATAAATCCCGACGGTTCGACCGTCGGGCGGACGGGTCCGCTGACCGGTCGGCCCACGAACGGAGGGGGACCGGCGGACGGGTCGGCTACCCGTCCTCTCGGCGTCCCCCGCTAGAGGCGGAAGGGAGCACGCCCCACCGGTCGGCGACGACGCCGTCGACGCCGAGTTCCTCGAGCCGCTCGGCCTCGCTCCGCGACCCGACCGGGTAGGCGTTGACGCTCATCCCCGTCAGGTGGGCCTCGTTGACGAGCCGCTCGGTGCAGGCCGCGACGGGCACGAGCAGGAACGCGGCGTCGAGTCCTCGCGCGGTCGAGAGGGCGTCGAGCGGGTCGGCCTCCTCGCCGAACGAGAACGCGCGCGGGACCGAGGGGTCGACCGACCGTGCGGCGGCGAGTTCGCCCGGATAGCTCGACGCGACGACGGCCTGCACGGGGAACGACTCGGCGACACCGAGGGCGTCGGCGGCGAGGTCGGTCTCGCGGAGGCGGAGCACCACGCCGACGCTCTGCGGAACGGCGTCGAGGACGGCCTCCAGCCGGGGGACGCCCTCGCCGGTCCCGAGCACGTCGAGCATCGAGAGGTCCGCCAGCGAGAGCTCCGAGACCCGGCCGGCGCCGTCGGTGACGCGGTCGACGGTCCCGTCCCGACAGACGACGAGTTCGCCGGAGCCACACCGGCGGACGTCGACGGCGACCGCGTCGGCGAGCGCGACGCTCTCCTCGACCGCACGAACCGTGTTCTCGGGGTACATCCCCCCGAACCCGCGGTCCGCGATGAGTCGCATTCGGCCGACCGTGCGTGACTGTCTCCCATAAGCCCGTCGAGTCGAACGAGGCGTGAAAGGGGTGCGCGAAAGGAGGTTCCGCGAGGAGTTAAGTCGCCTCCGGGCGACGGGCCGACGATGCGTGCAGTCAGGTACCACGAACACGGCGGACCGGAGGTGCTGCGGGTCGAGGACGTCCCCCGGCCGGAGGCGGGACACGGCGAACTCCTCGTACGGGTCGAGGCCGCGGGCGTCAACCCGGTCGACACGTACTTCCGGGAGGGAGCGTACCCGTTGCCGGGTCTCCCGTGGACACCCGCCTCGGACGTCGCCGGGGTGGTCGAGACCGTCGGCGACGGGGTCCGGGGATTCGAGGCGGGCGACCGCGTGTTCGCCACCGGTCTCGGACGGGACCGCCAGGGTACCTGTGCGGAGTACGTGACCGTCCCCGAGGGGTTGGCGGCGACGCTTCCCCCCGGCTGCGGGTTCGAGGAGGGTGCGGCGGTCGCGCTCGTCGGCGTGACCGCGTGGCAGGCGCTGGTCCACCACGGGGGGATCGAGCCGGGCGAGCGGGTGCTGGTCCACTCGGGCAGCGGCGGAGTCGGTCACGTCGCGGTCCAGCTCGCAGCCGCCGCCGGCGCCCGCGTCACGACCACCGCCTCGCCCGCCTACCACGACCACCTCCACACCCTCGGCGCCGGGACGGTCCTCGACTACGCTCGCGAGGACCTCGCCGAGGCGATCGCCGAGGCCGGCGCACCCGACCTCGTGCTCGATACGCTCGCCGACGAGTACTTCGAACTCGACGGCGAGGTCGCCGCCCATGGGGCGACCATCGTCGGGATCGGGAACCACTCGGCGACGGCGCCCGTCCCGATGGGGCCGGGGAAGTTCAAGGACCTCCGGTTCCAGACCATGTCGATGTTCAACGCTCCCGATACGGGCGCGGTGCTCGACCGCCTGGCGACGCTGATGGCCGCCGGCGACGTCGTACCCGAAGTCGCCGGAACGTACGACCTCGAGAGGACCGCCGACGCACAGCGGGACGTCCTCGACGAGTCGTTCCTCGGAAAGCTGGTCGTCACGGTCTGATACGGTCGTGCGTCCCGATGTACCGGCGATCACCCGGACGGGGTCGGGTAGCGCCGGGAAAAGACGACGCACGACCGTATGAGCGCTCGCCGACGGGTCGTCCCGGGGCGCCGACCCGGCGAGTCTCGGTCAGGTCGGAGCCGACCGAGCGCGATGGGCTCTCCGGCACCGCCTTTATTCCCGTTCCGGTCCACCGGTCGGTATGGCAGTCGACTACGACTTCGACGGACGGGTGGTACTCGTCACGGGTGCGGCGGGCGCGCTCGGGAGCTCGATCGCCGAGGCGTTCGACGGGGCCGGCGCGACGGTCTGTGCCGCGGACATCGTCGAGGAAGGAAGCGACGACGTCTCCGTCGACCGCTCCCGGGTCCACTACTACCAGGGGGACTTCACCGACGAGGCGACCGTCGAGGAAACCGTCGAGACCATCGTCGAGGACCACGGCCGCCTCGACGCGCTCTGCAACATCGCGGGGACGTGGCGCGGCGGGACGCCGATCGACGAGACCGACGTCGACACGTTCGATTTCCTCTTCGATCTCAATCTGAAGACGATGTTCCTCGCCTCGAAGCACGCCATCCCCCACCTCCGGGAGACGGAGGGGGCCATCGTCTCGGTGTCGGCACGCTCCTCGCTCGAGGGCGGGGAGGGCGACGGCCCCTACCGCGCCTCGAAGGCCGGGGTGCGCCTCCTCACAGAGACCATCGCGGAGGAGAACCTCGGAACGGTCCGGGCGAACGCGATCATGCCGAGCGTCATCGACACCCCGATGAACCGCGAGATGATGCCCGACGCCGACCACTCGAAGTGGGTCGATCCGGCCGAGATCGCCGACGTCGTGATGTTCCTCTGTTCGGAGCAGGCCGGGGTCACGAGCGGGGCGGCCGTCCCCGTCTACGGCGAGGCCTGATACGGACGGTCGTAGCGATCTGCCGGTGATCACCGGAACGGATCGGTGGTCACCGGGAAAGGACTACGACTGTCCGTACGAGAGCGCCGTCCCGGACCACCACGCTCGGGGATGGAGCCGCCCGACGGCGCCGACTACGTTCCCGTAAGGAGCCGGTCGTTTATCAACGGTGACCTCCAGAACCGGGCATGGTTGGTTCCCCCGAGACCGTTCGCGTCCTCCACGTCGACGACGAGTCCGAGATCCTCGAGGTGACGGGCCGACTCGTCGAGTCGAACCACGAGCGACTGACCGTCGACCCGGCCCGGTCGACGGGAGAGGCGTTCGAGCGACTCGACGAGGTCGACTGTATCGTGGCCGACTACGTGATGCCGGAGATGGACGGCGCCGAGTTCCTCGCGCAGGTCCGCCGGGAACGGCCGGACCTGCCGGTGGTCTTCTTCACTGGACGGGACGCGGACGAGCTCGACCGGGCGGTGCTCGACGCCGACCTGACCGCCCACGTCCGGAAGGGCGTGAGCGCGGACCAGTACCGGACGCTCGGCGAGCGGATCGAGGGGCTCGTCGGGGCCGCGAACGCCGGGGCGACGCCGCACTGAGCGTCGCCGGCCCGACCGGCGCGCGAACCGATCGGTCCCCTCGTGGTCCCGTTTGTCGGCCTCCGACGTCCCACCCCCGCGTACCGACCGCCACACCGGGATTCATTACCGTCCGGTCGCAGTGGTACGGTATGGCAACGCAGGAGGCCGCGGCCCCGGGCGGCGTCGGCTTCGGGACCGACGAGGAGACCCGACTCATCCTCCAGTCACTCGAGGAGTTCGTCGAGGGCGAGGTCGAACCGATCGAGGCGGACCTCGGGGAGACGTGGTCGAACAAGCGCAAGCGACACCGCGAGGACGGGCGGGTGGTCCCCGAGGTACAGGAGGCGATAGAGACCGTCCGGCGGAAGTCCGCCGACGCGGGCTTCTACGCGATGAACCTCGACGAGGAGGACGGCGGGGAGGGCGTCTCGAACGTCACCTGGTACCGGGCGCTGAAACACGTCGCCGCGATGGGCCCCGGACTCAGCGGCCACGTCCTCGCCGGCCCGGAGGGCCCGAAACCGCTGCTCGCCCAGGCGGAGGGCGACCAGCGCGAGGAGTTCCTCCTCCCAGTGGTCCGCGCCGAGAAGTCGACCGGGTTCGCACAGACCGAACCCGGCGCCGGGTCGGATTCGCCGAACATGGATACCAGCGCCGAGCGCGATGGCGACGAGTGGGTCATCAACGGGACGAAGCAGTGGATCACGAACGCGCCGTACGCCGACTTCCTGCAGGTGTTCGCCCGCACCACGCCACAGGAGGAGGTCGGCCGCTACGGGGGGATCACCTGCTTCCTCGTGAAGGCCGACGAGTACGAGATCGGCTCGCTGAACAACGCGGTCAGCGCCGAGGGCCGACAGGCGGAGGTGATCCTCGACGACGTGCGGGTCCCCGACGACCGCGTCCTCGGCACCGAGGACGGCGCGTTCTACGACGCGATGGAGTTCCTCTCGCTCGGGAGACTCGAGATCGGCGCCCGCGCGATGGGACAGGCCGACTTCCTCCTCGAACGAGCGGTGGAGTACGCCAACGACCGCGAGGCGTTCGGCCGTTCCATAGGTGAATTCCAGGGCGTCTCGCACAAGATCGCTCGCGGGAAGGCCA
>JBEPXB010000295.1:0-4616 GCA_041642135.1 Halobacteriales archaeon
CCCACCTGGGCGGACTACTACACGCGGACGCTCCACGAGAAGGGGATAACCGTCGAGCGCGACATCACGGAGAAGCGCCTCTCGGCCCGCGAGGACGTCCCCGTTCGGTTCGCGGAGGTGACGATGCGAAAGCGGATCACGGGGTTCCGGCGGATCGACGCGAACACCGGCCAGCCCATCGGCGAGGAGGAGCTCGACCTGCCCGAGACGACGCTCCGGACCCGGGCGTTCTACTTCACCGTCCCCGAGGACGTCGAACGGTCGATGCGCGCCGGGTCCGGATCGTTCGACGGCGGGATCCACGCCGCCGAGCACGCCGCGATCGCCATGCTCCCGAACGAGGTGCTGTGTGACCGCCGTGACGTCGGGGGACTCTCCACGCCGATGCACCCCCACACCGGTCGGAGCACGATATTCGTCTACGACGGCTACCCGGGCGGGGTGGGGCTGACCCGGGCGGCCTACGAGGGGATCGACGACCTGTTGCGGACGACCCGCTCGATGCTCCGGGGATGCCCCTGCGAGGCCGGCTGTCCGGCCTGTGTGCAGTCCCCACACTGCGGGAACGCGAACGACCCGCTCGACAAGGGGCTCGCCGTCGACCTCCTGGCGGCGCTCACCGGACGGTAGGCCCGCTACGGGCGTCTCCGGCGCACTGAGACACAAGACATTTATATTTGCCGTACCCGGTTTCGGTTGCCGGCACCGTCCGGGCGTAATGCCACCCGAACAAGCCTGATGCCCCCGGTTGTGCCGGCGTTCTACATCCCGGTTTTCCCAACTCCACGAGCCGTGCCGACGGATTGAAACGAATACCGTCCCTCGATACCGGTGATGAGTCCCGGGCTGTCGAGCTACCTGCCCAGGCGGGCGTGGGCTGCAGTCCTGGTTCTCGCGCTCGTCGCGATGGGGTCGCTGCTGGTGCCGCCGTCGGTCGGCGCGTCGCTCGGACTGCCGTTCAGGCCCTTCTTCTGGATCGTGGCCGGCGTCCAGCTCGGCTGCGCAGTCGGCATCGGCGCCATCGTCATCCACTACCGGCGGCCACCGGAGGAACGGGCCGAGGAGCGCGAGTGGCGGTACGGTCCCTGATAGGGACGGTTGTAACGATTTACCGGTGATCGCCGATCCCGTCCGAGCGATCACCGGTAAAAGACTACAACCGTCCCTATGAACCGGTCTCCGCGTCCGTGGCGTGTTCGCGGGCCGAGTCCTCCATCCCATCCCGCGCCGCCGTGTCGTCCCCGCGTCGCTCTACCGCCTCGTCCGCCGGGGGGCGACCTACCGTCCGGCCGACCGTAACCCTCAAGCCGCGTTCGCGGGCAGTTGAGGTGTGCTCGGTAGCCTCCGCTCGCGACTCTTCTCCGTCTCGAACCCCCGCGAGGTGTGGCTGATCACGGTGGCTCATGCGGTCAACGAGTTCTACAGCGTCGCCCTCCCGCCGATCCTGCCGCTGCTGGTGAACGACTTCGCCATCTCCTACGCCGAGGCGGGGGCGCTCCTCACCGTCTTCTACGTCACCTACTCCGTGTTCCAGCTCCCGGCGGGTGCCCTCGCCGACCGGATCGGCCAGCGGTGGATCCTCGCGGTCGGGATGGTGGTGCTGTCGGCGGGCATTCTCGTGGCTGCTGGGGCGCAGAACTACGAGACGCTGGTGTTCGCGGAGGTGCTCGCGGGGCTCGGCGGGAGCACCTACCACCCCGCGGGGATGTCGCTCATCAGCGACCTCGAGGGGACCACGACGGAGGGGAAGGCGATGGGGATCCACGGCCTCGGCGGGGTCGTCGGGACGGCCCTCGCACCGGCGCTCGTCGGCGGACTGGCGGCGCTGTTCGACTGGCGGCTCGCGCTCACCGTCAGCGCCGGGGTCGGCCTCGTCTACGGGGCCGTCTTCCTCGCCATGTTCCGCGACGTCCCGCGCTCGGACGGGTCGCCGTCGGTCGAACCGGACGGCGGATCCGGAGCCGGCACGGACCATTCGGACCGCGCGGACCGCGGAACGGGCGAGGGGACGTCGAGCGGCGGCTGGCCCGCGCTGGGGTCGCTCGTCTCCGTACCCCTGGAGCGGTGGGTAGTCGTGCTGTTCCTCGCGAACCTCGCCATCTCGACCGAACTGGGTGCGGTCCGAACGTTCGTCACCTCCTACCTCGTCGAGCACGCGGGGACGACCACGGGGCTCGCCAACGGGGTCTTCTTCGCGATGCTCGTGGGCGCGGGTATCGCCTCGCTCGGCGCCGGCACGCTGGCGGACACGATGGACCGGCGAACCCTCGGCGTCGCGGCGATGGGTGCCTCGGCGCTCGCGCTGGCCGGGACTGCGCTCGTCCCGCCCGTCGCCGTCGTGCTCGTCGCGTACTTCTTCCTCACCGGCGTGGTGATGTGGGCCGCCCTGCCGGCGATCAATGCGATCACCTCGGGGTACTCCGAGCGGGGTTTCAGCGGGAGCCTGTTCGGCGTGATGCTCACCGCGGGGTCGCTCGGCGGGGCGGCGGGCCCGCTGCTGTTCGGCGCCGCAGCCGAGCGGTTCGGGATGGGCGCGGCGTTCCCGATGGTCGCGGCCGTGAGCGCGGCCGGGGCACTAGTGTTCCTCGTGCTGCGCCGCGACGAGGGCACGCCCGTGTCCTGAACGGCGGTGTCCGGCGACCGCCGCTCGGGACGCGGGGGGCTCCCGACCGGACCGGCTCGAACCGGGCGTCCCCGAGTTCCCGTCCTCCCGACGGCGGTGGCGTGTGCTTTATGCGTGGGCCTGCCAAAGGGCGTCCATGGTCCAGTGCGAGATGTGCGGCACGGAGACCGGGGCGCCCAAGACGGTGAAGATCGAGGGCGCCGAACTCCAGGTGTGTGCCGACTGCGCCGAGTTCGGGACGGAGGTCCGGGACACGTCGAGCTCCTCGGGCTCGACGAAGTACTCGACCTCCTCGGCCTCGGGGTCGGGCTCGTCGGGGTCCGGCTCCGGGTCGTCGAGCACGGGCTCGTCGGGCGGGGGGAGCTCGCGCCGACGCCGGGACATGTTCGACCAGATGGACGAACTCGTCCAGGATTACGACCAGCGCATCCGTGGGGCCCGCGAGTCGCGGGGGCTGAGCCAGGAGGAGCTCGCGAAACAGCTCAACGAGAAGGCGAGCCTCATCCGGAAGCTGGAGCGGGGCGACGTGCTCCCGAGCGACGGCGTCCAGCGCAAGCTGGAGCGCGAACTCGATATCACCCTCTCGGAGTCGGGCGGGGAGGAGGGCGACACCGAATGGAGCGGGAGTTCGGCTACCGGCGGGACGACGCTCGGCGACGTGGTCAAGCGCAAGGACTGATACGGACGGTCGTAACGGTGTACCGGTGAGCGCCGATCCCGTCGGGGTGCTCTCCGGTAGAGGACTGCGATCGCCCGTACGTCCGGCCGGGTATCCACTGCTCGCCACCACTACGTACGCCACGGTGTGACAATTAGCAGTGCTTATCAGGGGTGACGGTTCTACTGTTGGGTATGGCCACCCGTCGTGGCGACACGCACGACACCGACGGCGACGACGTGGACCACGTCGAGCCCTCCGCTCCGGTGGAGCCGCTCGACTCGACGCTCGTCACCAACACCGACGGCCCGGACCGCCGGACGGTGTTCCCGCGTGGGCTCTCGAGTGTCGCACGGATGTCGACGTGGCTCACCGCCAACGAAGCCGTCTTCGTCGACGTCGAGGAGAACCGGTAGTCCCGTCCCCGTCACGGCCCGCCCCGCTACCCCCCTCCGGTGGGTCCGTTCGGTAGGTCGACATCCTACCGTCCGACTGTTCCTCCGCGCAGGACAGTGGGTCGGCCGGAACGACCGGAATCGACGGACCCGGCATACGGCCCCCTGCTCTGCTGAACCCCTCGATAGGAGGTGGATCGACGGCACGGATTCGAACCCCCGCGGACGGTCGCGCGGAGCGCACGCGAAACGTCCCGCGAAACGTCCACTCTCGGGGGTGTAGGAGGAAGCCCGTTCGTCGAAGCCTTCCGAAGCCGGGAGGAGTCGCGTAGGAGACAGTGGTCCGTTAGTCCCCCTCCGGTTTTCCGTTCCCCGGAGACACCTCGGATGCGGGGACCAGCGGGGCGAGTTCCTGTTTCGCGTGTCGGCGATACCCGTCCGGATTGGACGCGGGGAGATAGAAGTCGTCGGCGAACTCCTCGGGGATCCCCTGGGCGTCCTGATCGCCACGTTCCTCGAACACAGCGTGGAGGAACCGTTCGATACGTCCCGGTTCCGTCGAGAACTGGAACATCGCCGGGACGTAGAACTCGGGCGTCCGTTCCTCGGTGAAGGTCCGGACCTCCACCCCGCCGCGTTCGTGGAACAACCCCACGAGTATCCGCTCGATCCGTCCCGAGTCCGTCGAGAACTGGAACGTCGCCGGGACGTAGAACTCGACCGACCGTCCCTCTTCGCCCTCCGAGTTCCCTTCCTTGTGAGACATTATTAATCGCCAGGTACCGTAGAGCGCCGAACTGCATAAAACTCGTGGGCCCCGTCCGCGCCTATAGTAGCGTTTGGAAGTCCTTACTCACGGCCGGGCGGACGTCCTCGTCCGGAGTGTGTCATCGGTTTCAAACGCTACTACAGTTCAGCAGCGTGCTACCGACGTCCGTCG
>JBEPXB010000296.1:0-4584 GCA_041642135.1 Halobacteriales archaeon
CGCCGGACCGACCGCGCCGTCGCCGTCGACGACCGCCGGTAGCTGGCCGCGCCGGCGCCACGCGGGCCGGTCGACCACGACGGCCCGCAACGGGTAGCTCTTTGCCGCTGCCGTGCTACGCCACCGCCGTGACGGACGGAAGCGGATCCAGCCCGGACGACGGACCGGGGCCCTACACCCCGGTCGAGGTGGCCTTCGCCCGCGACGGGACCCCCGTGTTCGGGTTCGAGACGGAGGTCGCGCGGGCCGGCGACCCGCTGGAGTTCGACTTCGTGCTCCTCCACGGCCGGGGGACCGTCCGGTTCGGCGTCCGCGCGGGCGAGCGCCTGACGGTGGTGGCGCGCGCGGGGAGCGCCCGGCGGCTCGCGGAGCGACTCGTCGAGTACGGGAGCTACGACGTGGCGGTCAGCTACGGCGACCGGACGCGGAACCCGGAGACCGCCGACCGGTACGACGAGGTGACCCGCCACCACCTCGACGGGCCGGCGTACGACCGGCTCTACGAGGCGTACCTGCGGCTCGGCGACGCCCGCTGACGACCCGTGCCGGTCGTGGCCCGAGTGTCGGTCGTCCCCGGGCTCGGTCGCCGTGTCGAGTGGTGGGTCTACGCCGGAGTGCTCGTAGGGACGGTTGTAGTCTTTTAGCGGTGATCGCCGATCCCGTCCGAGCGATCACCGGTAAATCGTTACAACCGTCCCTATCAGGGACCGAGCGGCGGTACCACCCGGATCGGGTTCGCCTCGAACGCCCGGCGCATCGCGTCCTCCGGGACCGAGAGGGTCAGCAGTTCCATCACGCCGACGCTGGGGTGGACCGCGGGGGCGTCGCTGCCGAACAGCACCCGGTCGGGGTGCTCGCGGAGGACCGCCTCGAGAACGTCCCGGAACCGCACGGCCGCGGTGTCGAGGTAGAGGTCGTCGTGGGCGTCGAGCAGGCCGACGGCGTCGGCCATCCGCTCGCGGTCGAGCGGGTAGCCCCCGAAGCTCGCGAGTATCGTCGGGAACCCGTAGTCGAGGAGGGTCCGCTCGACGGCGCTGGGCGGGAACGACGGCGTGGCGTGGACCCGCACGGGAAGGCCGACGTCGGCCAGCGCTGCCAGCACCGCCTCGTCGGGGAGACCGTCGCCGGCCGGGTCGAGGACGAACCCCTCGAACCGGTCGCCGTAGGCGTACCGCTCGACGTCCTCGGGGTCGGCGTGCCACGGCTTCCGACGGGCAGCGAGGTTGCGGAGCCGCGAGCCGGCGCCGCCGACGTCGCGCGCGCCGGCGATGCGCGCGAACGGGACGAACGGCCGGTCGACGCAGAGCCGCGCGACCGCGTTGTTCGCGGCGAGATACCCCCCGTGTTCGGCGAGCGTCCCCGGCGGCCGGCGGCGGGGTGCGACCACCGCCCGGACGACGCCCGCCTGGTGGAGTTCGCGCTCGAGCCGGTCCGGGGCGACCGCCCGACCGCGGTCGTGGTCCTGGTCGGGGTCGAGCGTCGCGCCGACGTCCACGGCCCGGAAGCTGTGCTCCAGTTCCAGCACGGGTGGACCTCACCCGGTCCGGACATAAGGGTTGTCGGCGTTCGGAAGTGGGGTGGATGATCGATCCGGCCGCGGAAACGACGTCGGAGGCCCCCTTCGGTCGACGTCCACCCGTCCGAACACCGCCGACGGCGGGGGACGAAGATATAAACCCCGTTCGGGGGACCGTCCCGTATGTCCGACCCGGACCTCGACCCGCAGGCGGCCGCGCTGCTCGACGACCTCGCCACGGGGGTCTCGCCCCCCGCCTCGACGCTGTCGGTGGCCACCGGGCGCGCGCTCCTGGACGACCTGTTCGCCGTCGAGGAGCCCGAGCCCGTCGGGAGCACCACCGACCTCGAGATACGGGGACCGAACGGACCGATCCCGCTCCGGATCTACCTGCCCGTCGGCGAGGGGCCGTCGCCGGTGCTCGTCTTCCTCCACGGCGGCGGGTGGGTCCGCGGTTCGCTCGACGCCTACGACGGGCTCTGTCGCCGCCTCGCGAACGGTGCGGGCTGTGTCGTCGTGAGCGTGGCCTACCGGCGTGCCCCGGAACACCCGTTCCCGGCGGGGCTGGAGGACTGCTACGCCGCGACGGAGTGGGCGGCCGAGAACGCCGCCGCCATCGAGGGCGACCCCGACCGGGTGGCGGTCGGCGGCGACAGCGCGGGCGGGAACCTCTCGGCGGCCGTGGCGCTCGCCGCACGCGACCGCGACGGCCCCGATCTCGCCCACCAGCTCCTGATATATCCGGCGGTCAACCCACCCTCGGTCCAGTGGTTCGACTCCTACGACGAGAACGGGGAGGGCTACCTCCTCACGATGGACAGCGTCGAGTGGTACCTCGAACAGTACACCGAGCCGGCGGACGTCGGCAACGCCTACGCCTTCCCGCTCCGCGCGCGCGACCTCTCGGGGCTCCCGCCGTCGACCGTCCTCACCGCCGGGTTCGACCCGATCCGGGACGAGGGGGTCGCCTACGCCGAGCGGCTCGCCGAGGCCGGCGTCGAGGTCGATCACCTCCACTACGGGTCACAGATCCACGCCTTCGTGAGCCTCTACGAGCACATCGACGAGGGGCGCGAGGCCATCGACGAGATGGCCGCACGGCTCCGGGCGGGGCTCGCCGAGGACGGGTAGATCACGCCACGAACGGACTCACGGGGGTTCTCGTAGTTACTCGTATCTTCTCGTCCCAGGAACCCGTCGCTCGACCCGTGTCGGCGGGCCGAATCCTCCGGCCCGCTACGATAACCCCTATCAGAGCAGGTCCCGCAGTTCCGCGCGGACGGCCGCGACGCCGTCGGGGGCGTGGACCGCCGCGAACCCCGCGTCGCGTGCCCCCTCCACGTCCGCCTCGCGGTCGTCGCCGACCATGGCGTGCCGGTCGGCCGGCAGTCGCTCGCGGGCGAGATCGAACGGGGCACGGTCGGGCTTGTGCCCACCGGCCTCGTAGGAGGCGACGACGACGTCGAACGACCCCAGGAGGTCGCAGTGTGCGAGCTTCCCGCGCTGCCACGTCGGCAGGCCGTTCGTGAGGACGCCGAGCGGGGCGTCGACGCCCGCGAGCGTCTCGCGGGTCGCCTCGGGAACCCGTATCGCCTCGTACTCGACCTCGCGGAGCGACTCGACGAGGACCGACGTGTCGAGGTCGGTCCCGATCGCCTCGATCACGGCACGCATCGCCGCCCGGTAGGGCTCCGCCTCGAGTTCGCGGAAGCGGTCGAGGAAGTCGTACGCCTCGACCGCGCGGTCGACGGCCGCGCCGTCGAGGTGCCGCCCGAACGCCTCGCGGAGGACCGCCTCGTAGGGGCGGTCGAGGTGGAGGAGCGTCCCGTCGAGGTCGAACCAGACGGCGACGTCAACCCCGACGTTCCGTCCACCGCCCGCCTCGCCGTCGCGTCCCGGCACCGCTACCGGCCCCCGACGGGCCGACCGTCCTCGGTCGGCGGCGCGACGTGGTCGACGTAGGCCTCCACGCCGGGGTCGCGCACGTCGACGCGGACCGTTATCTCCCCGAGTTCCCCCGGGTTGCCGACGGCGAAGTTGACGACGCCGACGAACGCCGCCTGCTTCTTCAGCGCGAACTCGAACCCATCACCACGAACGCCGTCGAAGAACTGGTTCCGGGCGGTGTCGAGGATCTCCTGCTCGTGGAGCAGTTCGGAGAAGTGCTCCATCGAGTGGGCCTCGCCCACGACCTCGCCGTGGCGCTCGGTCAGCTCGGCCTCGGGGAAGAGGTTGAGCACGGCGTCCTTCACCCGCTCGGTGGCCTCGGTGTCCATCACCGGCGCCGTGACGGTCACGTCGACGCTGTAGACGACGCTCACCGGCGTTCGACCCCCTCGACGTCCGCCCCGTTCGTCTCGCCGTCGAGCACCGCCGCGGCGCGCTCGCGGAACGCCTCCA
Source organism: Halobacteriales archaeon (assembly GCA_041642135.1). Taxonomy (GTDB): domain Archaea; phylum Halobacteriota; class Halobacteria; order Halobacteriales; family Haloarculaceae; genus Salinirubellus. The sequence continues at coordinate 3,917 of JBEPXB010000296.1, forward strand.
GCGTCCCGGCGTTCTCGACGGTCAGGTCGGCCCGGTCGATTGCCTCGCCCATCCCGAAGCCGAGTTCGCGCTCGTCGCGCTCCTCGATGCTCTCGCTGTCGGTGTCGTCGCGCCCCCGGAGGTCGAGCCGTTCGGCGCGGACCGTCGCGGGGGCGGTGATCGCCACCAGGAGGAACGAGTCGCCGAACGCTTCCTCGAAGCGCTCTGCCTCGTCGCCCGAGCGCAGGCCGTCGACGACCACCGTGTCGTGCTCCTCGAGGTGGTCGCGGATCATCGGCAGCGACCGCTCGGCGATGGCCAGCGGGCCGTCCTCCTCGCGGAGCGCCTGTGCGACCTCGCCGTGGTGCTCGGCGGGGTCGAGCCCCCTGTCCCGGCACGCCCGCCGGACGACGTCGCCCATCGTCACGACGGGGATATCCCGGTCGCGGGCCACCTCGGCGAACTCCCCCTTGCCGCTCCCCGGCATCCCGACGGTTCCGATGACGCGCATTCTCGGTCGGTCGTACTGTGTTCGCCCGCATAACGCCTGCGTTCGAGGGACGGATGCCGTGGGGTCGGCCGCCGGGCGTTACGGTAGTGGAGTGCCGCAGAGCGAGGAACTATCCGGGGCCGACGCGTGAGAGACGGTAACGATCCACGGGAGCCGCCATGACCGACCACGACACCGT
>JBEPXB010000297.1:0-4598 GCA_041642135.1 Halobacteriales archaeon
ATGATCGTCGAACCGTATGCCGACGACCGGGTCGAGAACAACCTCACCCCGTTCGGCCGTCTCGGATATTCCATCTCGACGCTCGCCTGTACGCCGAATTCGCTCAGTCAGGATGTCGGTTACGGGCTCGGCGCGCAGGCGGGCGAGGACCGGACCCGGGAGGTCGTCACCGAAGGTGGATTCACGCGCTTCCGCCGGGCGGCCGAGACGCCGACCAGTCTGGTCTTCGAAGCGAAGCGGTAATATTAACTATCTGTTATTTTTCCGGTCGGGCTCGTCGCGTCGAGCCCGTTCGAAGGGACGTCGGTTATCGGACGTGGCGAATACGCGGCTTCTGTTCGGCACGCCCGCCGGATCCCGCCATTTAGCATGGAGCTCGACCAGCACCCGCCGAGCTGTCACCCGTCACTCCCCGGCGTATTTAGACCCCCTCCGTGTAGCGTTCGGAACTCATGGACGGGATACGCCTCGCCGAGGACGTACCGGTCGAGATGCGCGACGGGACGGTCCTCGCCGCGGACGTCTACAGACCTGAGAGCGAGAGCGGGGCCGACACGGGTGAAGAGGGACTCCCGACGCTCGTCGAGCGGACGCCGTACGACAAGGGCGAGAACACCGAGGTGCCGGTCGAACTCGCCCGTCGTGGCTTCGCCGTCGTGGTGCAGGACGTCCGGGGCACGTTCGCCTCCGAGGGGACGTTCTACCCGTACCGGAGCGGGGGCCTCGCCGAGGGACAGGACGGCTACGACACCGTCGAGTGGGCGGCGGCGCAGCCGTGGTCGAACGGCCGCGTCGGGACGTTCGGCATCTCCTACGCGGGCGGGACCCAGTGGGCGCTCGTCCACGGGGAGGAACTCCCGCCGTCGCTGGCGGCGATGGCCCCCGGCTTCGCGCTCGCGAGCTACTACGGCCAGGGCGCGTACGCGGGCGGCGCGGCGCTGCTCTCTCACAACGTCGACTACCTCAACCAGTTCGCGGTCGAGCGCTTCGACCGGGAGCACCCGGATCAGGTCGACGAGCAGTCGTTCCTCGACCGGGCCCAGGAGGCGATGCCACAGCTCTACTGGGACCTGCCGGTGACGCCGTACGAGCCGCTCGAACGCGCCGGCTACGAGTGGCTCGCCGACTGGCACGGCCACGAGACGTACGACGAGTTCTGGGCGTACCAGGACCACACGCGCCACTACGACACGGTCGACGTGCCCGTTCTCAACTTCGGCGGCTGGTACGATATCTTCGCTCAGGGGACGGTCCGGAACTTCCGGGGACTCCGAGAGGAGGCGGCCACGGCCGATGCTCGCGACGCGACCGAACTCGTCGTCGGACCCCACACACACGGAGACGAGGCCCTCCAGGGGCAGGGACAGATGGTCGGACATATCCACGAGTTCCCGGAGAACTCGACGTACGAGCGGGTCGACCTCCTGGCCGACTGGTTCGACCGCCACCTGCGGGACGGGAACGGCGTCCGCGAGGCCGGTCCGGACGGCGAACCGACGCGGGCTCGCGTGTACGTCCCGGGGCTGGACGAGTGGGTCGGGTCGCCGGAGTTCCCGCTCCCGGAGACCCGCGTTCGTGAATACTACCTCCACAGCGACGGGGACGCCGGCGTGGACGCGGTCGGGACCGACTCGCCGGGCTACGGCGGGCGGTTGACGACGACGAGGCCGGACGAGGAGCCGCCCGACGAGTACGCCTACGACCCGCGTGATCCGGTGACGACGGTCGGCGGGTACAACACCCACTGGAACGGCGGCGTGGCCGACCGCGCGACGGCCTACCGGGACCGCGACGACGTCCTGGTCTACCAGACCGAACCTCTGACCGAACCCGTCGCCGTCGTCGGGCCGATCACGGTCACGCTGTACGCCTCGACGTCGGCCACGGACACCGACTTCGTGGTCGTCCTCTCGGACATCGACCCGCCGGAGCGCCCCGGGGGGACCTGGATCGCCGAGGGCGCCCGCCGGGGCCGGGTCGGCGACGTCGAGGCCGATCCACGGACACCGGAGACGTACACGGAGGTCGAACTCCTGGAACCCGGGAAGGTCTACTCCTGGAAGATCGCCGTCTGGCCCACGGCACGGCTGTTCGAGGCGGGCCACCGGATCCGGGTCGATGTCGCCAGTAGCAACTTCCCCCGGTACAGTCGAAACCTCAACACCGGCGAGGGATTGGAGGGCACCGAGATGGTCGTGGCCGACCAGACCGTCTACCACGACGCTGATCGCCCCTCCCGTGTCGAGCTGCCGGTGGTGCCAGTCGAGGCGCTGGAACGACGAGTCGTCGACGGGCCGGTCCCTCGTATCCGGTGAGCTGGGGACGGACACGCCCGGACGCCCCCCGGCGGAGACGACGGCCGGTCGCGGCCGGTCGGATCGTAGTCGGAATCGAACCTCTGTCCGGGTTCCGGTATGCGCAGTCCCGTGCGTCCTCGCGGCCCAGTCCGGTACCGACGCCCTCGAGCACGGGATGCGGTGGTCATCAGGTGCTAACGGAGGTTCCGACCGGGCGCTACCGAGACGGACGTTCTTGACGCTGCGTCCCCAACTGTCGCCATGAAGCGCCACGGACGGGGTGTCTCGACGGTGGAGCGGAGCCTCCCCTACGTCGGTACCGCCGTGGGGCTCGTCGGCGGACTGGTGGTCCTCCTGTTCGGCCCGCTGCCGACGCCGGCGCTGAACCTCCTCGTGGGCGGTGCTCTGCTCGTCGTGGCCGTCGCCAGCGTGGCCTACCTGATCGTGGCGTTCGGCGGTCCGGGCGAGCGTGGCCCGGACTTCTGAGCCCGACCCGGGCGGAACGGGCACGTCACGGCTCCCTTCGACCGATCCGACCGGGACGGGCGGGATCGACACGACGCCGGTTCCGGCTTCAGAGGGACGACGATCGTCCGTATCAGCCCCCGAGACGTACCGTCGAGACGAGTGCCTGGACGAGTGCCAGCCACGGGATCACGGACGCGGCGACCGGTTCGTCCACCGACGAGCGGTCGTACACCAGGTGTCGATCACCTCCGGGTCCGACACCGACGACCTCGGAATCACTCCCCGAACGCGTCGGCGAGGTCGCCCGCGACGTCGTCGACCGCGTCCCGCGCCCGCGAGAGGTCCGGCTCCCCGAGGATGCTCACGAACCCGTGTGTCATCCGCTCGTAGTGCCGGAGGGTGGTCTCGACGCCCGCCGATTCGAGGCGCTCTGCGTAAGCGACGCCCTCATCGCGCAGGGTGTCGAACCCGGCGGTGACGACCGTCGCTGGCGGGAGGTCAGCGAGCGACCGCGCCCACAGCGGTGCGGCGTAGGGGTTGTACGCGTCGACGTCGCGAGCCAGGTACTGTTCCCAGAACCACCCCATCCCCTCTCTCGAGGGGCCCCACTCGGCGTTCTCCGGATAGGACTCGTAGGCGAGGGTGTGGTCGGTGACGGGGTAGATGGGGAGTTGGTAGGCGATGTCGGGTTCGCCGCGGTCGCGCGCCATGAGCGAGACGACGGCGGCGAGGTTGCCGCCAGCGCTGTCGCCGGCGACGGCCACCCGCTCGGAGTCGACGCCGAATTCGGCCGCGCGCGCCGCCACCCACGCCGTCGCGGCGTAGGCGTCCTCCGCGGCCGCCGGGAACGCGTGCTCGGGGGCGAGCCGGTAGTCGACCGAGACGACGACCGCTCCGGCCGCGTTCGCCAGCGTCCGACAGAGCGGGTCGTGGGAGTCGAGGCTCCCGACGACCCACCCGCCGCCGTGGAAGTACACGACGGCAGGGTGTGGGCCCGTACCCGCGCCACCGGGTTCGTAGATCCGCACGGGGACGTTCCCGCCGGGCCCCTCGATACCGAGGTCACGGACGCGGGCCACGTCGTCGACCGTCTCGGGCGGGACGTGCCGGCCGCGCCGCTGGGCCCGCGCCGCCTCGGGCGAGAGGGTGTGCGTCGGCAGTTCGTGCTCGCGCGTCCGTAGTGCCTCGATCAGTTCCGGGTCGGGCTCTCCGTCGGGCATGGACGCCCCACGACCGGGGTCGACAAGAAACCGTAGCGTCGGACGACCAGCTCCGGGAGCTTACGGAAATCCGGCGTTCGATGCCATCACGAGGAGCGTGAGCGAGAACGGCACCACGACACCCCCGAGGAAGAGGAGGGCGACCTGTCCGCCCGTTCTGGGGGACGACTCCGACGAGTCTTCCGTGGCCCATGGCACGAATCGCTCCTCCGACCCGAGGATGTGGTGGTCCGAGATCCGGTCGCGGCACCGTCCACAGAGCGTCAGGAGGTTCCGCGGGTGACCCGTTCCCCCGCGCGACTCCGGAACGATCCGGCGGACGTGGAGTTCGACCGCCTCCTGCGGTCCGCCCTGCTGTCCACAGTGCTGACACCGATAGCCGTCGCGCTCGTAGACGTACGTCCGGAGCCGGTCCCGATCCCGTGGATACTCGATTGGTCTCATGCCTCTCACCTCTGTGGCTCCCGCTTCGCGACCGACGACTCGTTCCATCCGTCGAGCGGAACGGGACACCGATGACGATCGGGGGCCATATTCAATTCACTATATGCGAAACGAAATAAATGTATGGGTGTGAATATCACTCTCTCTACGTAAACCGGCTGAACGGCGG
>JBEPXB010000298.1:0-4587 GCA_041642135.1 Halobacteriales archaeon
GATGGGTGGCACGGGTCGGATCGGGCCGGTGCCGGCATATGTGTTGGCCCGGCGGGCGGGGAAACGGTCATTCCGACGGGTCACATCCCGGCGGTATGGTCGTCCACTGTGACATCCGCTCGCCTGGAAAACCGGACGCGACGGACGAGTCCCCGGCCGTCGACCGCGAGGCCGACCGCGAGGCGTACCCGCAGTCGGTCGCCTCGGGCGACCCGTCCCCCGGGGGCGTCGTCCTCTGGACCCGGGTGGCCCCCGACGCCTGTAGCCCCGACGCCGGCGTCGTGGTCGAGGTGATCGAGTCGAACGGACGGGACCGGCAGTCCGCACGGTTCGAAGACCCCCGTTATCGCGGCCGGATCGAGGACGGACCCGACCCCGCACGCGACCACACCGTCCAGGTCGACCTCGAGGGACACCTCGACCCGGGAACCGAGTACCACTACCGGTTCGTCCACGCGGGACGGGCCTCCCCGGTGGGCCGGTGTCGAACACTCCCCGCTCCGGACGCCTCGCCGGCGTCGCTCACGTTCGTCCTGCTCGCGTGCCAGCACTACCAGAACGGCTACTACGGCGCGCTCGCCCACGGCGCCCGCGAGGAGGCCGACTTCGCCCTCCACCTGGGGGACTTCATCTACGACTCCGCCGGCCGGCAGTACACCGGGCTCGGGAGCGAGCGCTACCCGGGCCGCGAGGTGACGCTCCCGAGCGGCAAGGGCGTCGCCCACTCGCTCGCCGACTTCCGCGAGCTCTACCGAACCTACCACGGGGACCGCCACCTCCAGTCGTTCGCCGAGTCCCACACCACCATCCGGACGTGGGACGACCACGCCGTCGCCGACAACCGCTTCTGGGACTACGAGGCCGACGCACCGGTCCTCCCGAGCCACCCGATGGGGGACGAGTCCGGGTTCGCCGAGCGGCTCACCGCCGCCGGCATCCAGGCGTGGGACGAGTACGCCCCCTCGAGGGTAGAGTACGACCCCGACGCCGACCACCTCCACGACGCGTTCCGGCTCCACCGCGAGTTCCGCTTCGGTGACCTCCTCACCCTCCTCGTCACCGACGAGCGGCTCTACCGGAGCCCGCCGCCCTGTCACGGTGGGCCGGTCCCGGAGTGGGCGGCGGCCCCGTTCTGCTCCGAGCAGGACGACCCTACCCGGACGATGCTCGGCCCCCGCCAGCGCCGGTGGCTCGTCGACCGCCTGGGCTGGGCCGACACTCGCTGGACGGCCTGGGCGAACGAGGTGCTCTCGCTCCCGTTCGAGGTCGGGGTCGGCAGTACCTCGTTCAGGCCGCTGGTGGATTCCTGGGACGGCTACGCCGCCGAGCGCGCACGATTGTTCGACGCGATGGCGCGCAACGACCGGAGTGCCAACCTCACCCTCACCGGCGACCTGCACTCCTACATCGTCGGCGAGCAGCGCCGACCCCCCGCGTCGGTTCCGCGGACGCCGCCGACGCTGCGACCGGCCGCCGAGGCCGACCGCGAGTCGGCGTCGGGCGAGGAGACCGGAGCGGACGACGGGGTGGTCGGGTTCGAGTTCATGACCCCCGCGGTGACGAGCGTGAACCTCGCGGAGGCCGTCGGCGTCGAGGAGGGGCTCCTCGCTCGCCTGACCCGGCCGCTCTCCCGTCGGCTCGCCGTCGGCATGAACCCGCACTTCGACCTGTTCGACAGCCACCACTGGGGGTACGCCACGGTGACCGTCGGTCGCGAGGACTGCCGGTACGTCGCCTACGCGGTCGACAAGACGGTCGACGACGCCCACGCGCCGAAGCGGCGGCTCGCGGACCTCCGGGTGGCGCGCGACAATCTGGTCTGATACGGTCGTGCGTACCGATGTACCGGCGATCACCCGGACGGGGTCGGGTAGCGCCGGTAAAAGACGACGCACGACCGTATGAGCGGCCGGGCGGCTCGCTCGCGGGGCCCCGGGTGACAACGAACGGTCGACGATCCCGAGTGACAACGAACGGTCGACAATAGTTGACGGGGGCGCGAGAATCCCTCGCATGTCACCGTGTGTGACCGACGCAGCGGCGAGAAAATATTATGTTCTATCAGTCGAGATCCCATCGTGTGATGGCGACACGCCAGCCGACGCTGACGGCCCACCACCGGTGCAGTTGCGGGGAGAGCTTCGACTCGACGGACGAGCTCCTCGCGCACGCACGAGAGGACCACGGGCTCTACGTACACTGACGGTCGCCACGCGGTCGATCTCCAGTCCACAGTAGGCAGCGACGGCACCCGACGGCGTCGGCTCCACCCGTCCCAGAACGTATTAGTCCACCCCGGGTCACCCCGACCCATGTCACGGGAGTTCGAGATCGACGTCGTCGCGTCCGTCCCCGACCACGACACCCCGGGGTCGGTCGCCGACCTGGCCGTGTACGCCGAGGAACTCGGCTTCGACCGCTTCTCGATGGGCGAGGCGACGGGCTGGAACCTGGCCACGATACTGGCGGTCGTCGCCGAGCGGACCGAGGAGATCGGGCTCTCGGACGACGTCTTCTCCCCGTACGGCCGCTCGCCGGCGCTGCTCGGACAGACCGCGCTCACGCTCCACGCCATCTCCGATGGGCGGTTCCGGCTGGGGCTCGGGCCGTCCTCGCCGGCCATCACCGAGCGGTGGCACGGACAGCCGTTCGAGCGGCCGCTGCGCCGCCTCCGCGAGACCATCGAGGTGATACGCGCGCTCTACGAGAACGGCAACCCCGAGTACCACGGCGAGGTGTTCGACATCGACGGGCTGAACTACGACCGGTCGGTCCCCGAGAACCCGCCGCCGATCGACCTCGCGACGCTGGGACCGAAGGCGACCGAACTCGCCGGCCGGTTCGGCGACGGCTGGGTCCCGCAGCTGTTCACCGTCGACGCCCTCGAGGAACGACTCGAGGACCTCCACCGGGGTGCCGAACTCGGCGACCGCGACCCCGAGGAGCTCCGGACGAGCCTCATCGTCCGGACGTTCGCCGACGAGGACCGCGAGCACGCCCGCGAGACCGCCCGGTCGATGGTCGCGTTCCTCATCGGCGCCTACGGGCCCTACTACGGCGACTCCGTCGCCGAGCAGGGCTATCCGGGGATAGTCGAGGAGATCCGCGAGGCGTGGGGCGAGCGGGACACGGGGGCGATGGCCGAGGCGCTCACCGACGAGGCGCTCGACGACCTCGCCGCCGCTGGCACGCCCGAGGAGGTCCGCGAGCGCCTCCGCGAGTACGGCGAGGTGGACGGCCTCGACGCGGTCCGGGTCGGGTTCGTCTCCGGGATGACCATCGAGGAGAAGCGCGACACGATGGAGGCCGTCGCAGCGCTCCGATAGCGGGTCGCCGGCGGTCCCCGGACCGGACCAGCGGACCGGTAACGATCGGACGAGCGGTCGTCACGTCAGGACTCGGGAGTCGCGAGCGCGAGACCGATACCGGCGAGGCCGACGAGAACCGCGAACGCGTAGCCCGCCGTCCACGAGACGTTCCCGATGAGCCATCCACCCACGGCCGGCGAGACGAGCGCCCCGAACGTGGACGCCGCGGTGACCATCGCGAGGCAGGTCCCGCGCGTCCCGGGGTCGGCGAGTTCGCTCGCGTAGACGTAGTACACCCCGATCGCGAGCTGGATGCTCGCCCCCGTGAGCAGCATCAGCGCCGCGAACGCGAGCGACGAGGTGACGACCGGGACGGCGACGATGAGCGGCAACGAGAGGACGAACGAGGCCACGATGACGGGGCGGCGACGACCGTCGATGCGGTCGGAGATCCACCCGCCGCCGGGTCGCGCGACGATACCGGCGAAGGGCACGAGCGCAGCCGCGCCACCGGACGCGGCGAGGCCGATGCCCAGCTCCTCCGTGGCGTACGTCGGCATCCACGAGTTGAAAAAGAGGAACAGGGCGAACGAACACGCCGACGCCAGCGCGACGGCCAGGATCGTGGGGTTCCGGAGCGTCCGACCGAACTGTGCCACCGAGACGGCGTCGTCACTCCGGATGGGGTCACGGACGGCGAAGTACAGGACGGGGATCCCGATCACGGGCAGGACCGGATAGACGAGGAAGGCCGTTCGCCACCCCGCCGCGTTCGCCAGGACCGGACCGAGGAACTGCGCGATCGCCTGTCCCACCGGCCCCGACGCCACGAACAGGCTGGTCCCGAGAGCGAGCCGTGACTCCGGAAAGACGCGGCTCACCACGTTGGCGTTGGCCGTCCAGAGAAACGCGCCCGTCGCGCCGCCGACCAGGCGCGCGGCGAGGAAGACGGCGTAGTTCGGCGCGAGCGCGGTGGCGACGCAGGCCGCGACGAAGACGACCGTCCCGCCGAGGACCAGGTGTCGGTTGTCGCGGCGGTCCATGACCAGCCCGCCGGGGAGGCTGGCGATCCCCCAGCTCAGGAAGAAGACGCTGATGCTCAGTCCCGCGGTCGCTTTGTCGATACCGAACGTCCCGGCGAACAGCGGAATGATGCTCGCCGGGGCGATGAGGTACGTGTTGAACCCCGCGCCCATGCAGAAACACCCGAACAGCGCGACCCACGGACGCCGGTTTCGGGACACGGTCCGGGACACAGCGACGGCGCACAAAACCCCTG
>JBEPXB010000299.1:0-4579 GCA_041642135.1 Halobacteriales archaeon
CTCGGCATTCCCGGCGGCGTCGAACTCCTGGTGATCCTCCTCATCATGATAGTCGTGTTCGGCATCCCGTTCGTCCTCCTACTCGGCGCGGTGTTCCTCGGCTGGAACGTCCTCGGCTCACGCCGTGAACGGGTCGAGGAACTGGAGGAGCGCGTCGCGGAACTCGAACGGGAGCTGGAGCACGAGCGGTCGGAGGGGAGGGACGGAGGAGAGCGGGACTGACGCGCCGCCGGGCAGGCGGATATCGTCGACCGCACGGGTACCGTCGACCGCGTCGCCGTCAGTGTCGGTGCCGTACGGCGCCGGACCGCGTCACTCGGCCTGCGGTTCGGGTGCCTCGAACTCCTCGACCGGGATCTTCTCCTCCAGGAGGAGCTCCTTCTTCTCGGAGACGTCGACCCCCTCGCGGGCGAGGCGCTTCAGCGCGGACTGTGGCGAGAGGTCGCCGATGAGGACGCCGCCGATGACCCGGCCGTCCTTGAGCGCGACCCGTCGCCACTCGGAGTCGGAGTACTTGCGCTCGACCTCGTCGTCGCCGAGCGTCGGGTGGCCGAAGGAGAGAAACGGGAAGTCGAAGTGGGTGATCGAGTACGAGGAGACCCACTCGAACCGCTCGACGGGGTCGTCCCAGTCGGCGACCATGTTGGCGCCGGCGACGCTCCCCTGCTCCTTGGCGCTGCCCCAGGCGCCGTTCTGGGCCCGCTCGCCGAGGATGACGTCGTGGAACTGCGTGATGTCCCCGGCCGCGTAGACGTCCTCGACGTTCGTGCGCATGTACTCGTCGGTGAGGACCCCGTCGTCGGTCTCGATGCCCGACCCCCGGAGGTACTCGGTGTTGAAGTTCAGCCCGATGGCGACGCCGACGAAGTCCGCCTCGTACCGGTCGCCGTTGGGGTCGATAGCTGCCACCACCTTGCCGTCCTCGTCGGTCTCGAAGCGGTCGACGCCGGAGTCGAACACCGGCGTGACGTTCCGCTCGCGGAGCGCGTCGTGGATGATCTCCGCACCCTCCTCCGAGAGCGCGTAGCGCCACCACGCCTTGCCGCGCATCAGGTAGTGGGCGTCGAGTTCCTGGGCCGCCGAGATGGCCGCGAGGTCGATCCCCAGCAGGCCCGCCCCGACGACGACGCCCGTCTCGGCCCGCTCGGCGTGCTCCTTGATCCCGCGGGCGTCCTGGAACGTCCAGAAGTGGTGGACGCCCTCGGCGTCGGAGTTCTCGACCGGCAGCTGGGTCGGCGTCCCCCCCGTCGCCACCAGGAGCTTGTCGTAGTCGTAGGTCTCGCCCGTGTGCGCGTGGACCTCCTTGGCCTCCGCGTCGACCCCCGTGACGTGCGTGTTCAGTACCAGGTCGATGTCCCGCTCCTCGTACCACGAGGGGTCGTGGATGGAGATGGGCGCCTCGGGGAGCTTCCCCTTGGCGAACTCCTTGATGAGAATGCGGTTGTAGAGTGCCTCCCCCTCCTCCGTGATGACGGTGACGTCGGCATTCGGGTCCGCCTCCCGGATGGTCTCCGCCGCGGATGAACCGGCGATGCCGTCGCCGATTATCACGTGCGACGCGGTCATAACGCTCTACGGTAACGGGGCGGGCCTAATGGGAGTTGCTATCCGTACATCACGGTCGTTAAGACGGGGTGGGACTCGCACCGCCGCGGTATCCCCCTCCCGACGTCGCCTCGATCCCCGACGGTGGACGGAAACCGCCGGGGACGGGACGTTAAAGGCCATCGCGTCCCAACGGTCGGGTATGAAGATCCGGCAGAACCTCCGACACTGGGCGGCGAAGAAGGCGCTCACGACGCCGGTCGTCGGCGACTACGCCAACGACAAGCTCGTCGACATGCACACCCGAATCTTCCTGAAGAAGGCCGACGAGGACCGCCGGGAGGAGCGCCGCGCACACCTCGACGACTTCTTCGACGCGACGATGGACACCTACGTCGCCGCCCTCCAGGCCGGGCTGCCCGAGGCCGAGGCCCGCGAGATCACCCACATCCAGGCCAACTTCGACTTCTTCAACCACGGCTGGACGGAGATGATGGAGATCCCCGCCGACGAGTTCGAGGCACACTTCCGGCGCTACGAGTCGTTCTTCAAGCGCTACGGCATCACCGTCGACGACCCGCTCGGGGAGTTCCGGCCTCCGGGGGGCATCGCGGAGGCGCCCGCCACCCCCGGGAAGCTCGACGACCCCGAGTACGAGAACGCCATCGCCGGGTTCGCCGACGACGTCTACGTCGACACGCCCGAGGGGCAGTTCGTCGGCCGCGGGACGGACGAACCGGCGGACGTCGACCTGAACCAGGCGCCGGGGATGGGCGAGGCCGACGACGAGGAAGCGAAGGCCGACTGACGCGGTTCGGTTCGGGCGGCCGTCTCATAGGGACGGTTGTAGTCTTTTACCGGTGATCGCCGATCCCGTCCGAGCGATCGTCGGTACATCGTTACAACCGTCCCTATCAGCCCCCGGGAACGACGACTGTTTTTATACGTCCTTCCCGACGCCCGGGTATGCAACGGGTCCGCATCGACGACGTGGACAACGACGTCCAGCCGGCGGCGGTGATGCGAAAGCTCACGAAGCCGCTCGGACTGACCGACTTCGCGATGAACCACTACGAACTCGAGCCGGGCGACAGCTTCGCGTTCGCCTACCACAACCACGCCGTCCAGGAGGAGGTGTTCTACGTGATGGAGGGGACGGCCGTCTTCGACACGGAGGAGGGCCTCGTCGAGGTCGGGCCGGGCGAGGCGATCCGGTTCGACCGCGGCGAGTTCCAGCGCGGGTGGAACCGCGGCGAGGAGCGGGTGGTCGCGCTGGCGCTCGGCGCGCCGCTCGACTACGGGAAACAGGTCAAACTCCGTGACTGCCCCGAGTGTGGAGCGGCGACGGACAACCGGCTCGAACGGGTCGACGAGGACGGCGAGGAGGTCGTCGTTGCGGAGTGTACCGAGTGCGGGACGGAGACCGGACGATGGTACGAGGGGTCGATGGACGGGACGGTGCCCTGATATGGACTGTTGTAGTCTTTTACCGCCGAACGTCGACTCCGTTCGGGGAATCGGCGGTAAATCGGTACAACAGTCCGTATGAGGTGGTTTCGTCGAAACAGTCGAGATGATGGGTCTTCGGAGTCGTGCCGAATAGCGGGTGCATATCTCGCCCGGCCAGTCCTCGTGAGCGGAGGTGGTGGACTCGTTCGGACGGGGGGTTCGTCGGTGACCTATCTCAGATCGGCTGGGTCGCTCGGGGACCAGAGATCGTAATGTGGAGAACCGCGAAGGTGAGCAAGAGGACGACCCCGGCGAGCAGCAGAGCGGCCCAGAGTGTCGTCCCCGGCCGGACGGCCCGGACCGCGAAGATCGGCACGACAGCCCCGGCCAGCACCATCCCTGCGAGGCCCGTGATGGCCGCGGGAACTCGAGTGCGCGGAGGGACGATCGTCACAACACCGCTCACGACGAGCACGGTCCCGATGACGAGCGTGAGGTACGGTTCTACGCCGATACCGAGCAGAAACGAGGACTGTGCCAACCCCACAGCGAGTAGGACGAGCCCGTCGAATAGCAGTTCGCGCGTCGGACGATTCATGCGCGAGCGGACTCGACTCGGCGCAAAAGTGCTTCCGGAGGGACAAACAGCGATTCGACCCATCCCCGGGTTCCGTTTTAGATCGCTATCGGACGGCTTCCGGCAGTCTATCGTCGGTGCTGTATCCACCCTCCGTATGCAGAAAATCGCTGCACCGTTCGTCGAGAACTTCGACGGTATCCCCGGAACGGATCGGTCGACCGGGAGACACCGCTGACCGCGCCGGACTCACTTCCGCCCCAGTATCCGGTCCGCACACTCGTAGCCTGCGACGACGCCACCGTTCAGCGACCGCTCGGGGTACTGCGCCCGCGAGGCCATCCCCGCGTAGTAGAGACCTTCGGCGACCTCCGAGAGGTCGTAGGGAACGACCATGTCGAGATAGCCCCGCTCGTAGATGGGTGCGGTCCGCGGGTTCCGTGCCACCTTCATCCAGTTCACGCCCGACCGGTCGAAGTCGGGGTAGAGGTCCTCGATACCCGCGAGCCACGTCTCCCGGACCTCCTCGTCGTCCATCTTCCAGAGGTCCTCCTCGGGGGACTGGATGTAGCTGGCGACGTACAGCAGGTGTTCGCCGCCGTAGCGAGTGGGTGAAACGAAGTTCGTGTGCTCGATGAGCGCGCCGAACGGCGCCTCGTCGGCGATGTTGAGCCAGTAGGTGTCCATCAGGGGTTCGTCCATCGACACGACCGCACAGACCGACCCCTGGAAGTCGATCTCGCACTCGTAGCCCGTCAGCGACTCCAGCACGTCGGGCATCGTCGCGACCACGACCGAATCGACCTCGTGAGTCGACCGGGCCTCGCGTCCGCCGTCGGCGGCCTCGGGAGGATCGGCGGCGGTCGCGCCGTCGTCCGTCTCGACGGTCAGCGACTCGACCGTCTCGCCGAACGCGAGGCCGGTCACGCGTGCGCCGGTGGTGACGTTCTCGCGGCCGACCGCGTCGAGGAGCGCATCGAGCAGGACGCCGAACCCGCCCTCGAAGTA
>JBEPXB010000300.1:0-4578 GCA_041642135.1 Halobacteriales archaeon
CTACCATGTCGAGCAGATGCGACGGACCCGCGAACTCGCCGACGCGGCGGACACCGGTATCCAGGCACACGCCTACGGGGGACAGGTCCTCGCGGCGGCCGAGGCCGTCCCCGAGATACTGGGTCCGGATATCTCGCTCGCACACTGTGCGGGGGTCTCGGAGCGGGAGATCGAACTCATGGCCGCCAGCGGCGTCGGGGCATCACACGGGCCGATGACCAACGCCTACGCCCGTGCGCGGTTCCCCGTGATCGAGGCGCTGGACGCGGGCGTCACGGTCGCCGTCTCGACCGACGGGTCGGCGCCCGACCGGTCGTTCGACCTGCTCCCGATGGGGCGGATCGCGGCCCAGCTCCAGCGGGTCCACTTCGAGGATACCTCGCTCCTGCCGGCGGGGAAGGTCCTCGAGACGATGACGATCGATGCCGCCCGCGTGCTGGGGATGGCCGACGAAGTGGGGTCGCTCGAACCCGGGAAGAAGGCCGACGTGATCGCCCTCGACGTGGAGACGGCCCGGATGGGGCCGCGTGCGATGCTCCCCGAGCGGGTCGCGTACGTCGGGTCGGGACTCGACGTGACGTTCGTGATGGTCGACGGGACCGTGCTCGGGAGGGATCGGCAGTTCGACGGGTACGACGTCGAGACGGTCCTCGCCGACGCGAACCGGGCGTTCGAGGCGACCATCGACCGGGCCGACGCACACGAGTACGTGCGCGAACACTCCAACACCTGGCGGTCGACGAGGTACTGATCCCGGTTACGGATCCCGATCCGCGTCCTCGGAAGCGTCCGCGGCCCCCGAACTGGACGACACGGCGAACCGGACGCCGCAGATTCGACAACGTTTATTCCCGGACCGGTGACTACCCGGGAGGAGGTTGGCAGACCAACGGCCGTCCATCGGATCGTACGCGCTACTCGTGCTCGGCAGCGCCGGCTACTTCCTGTTCACGTTCTCCTGGTTCTCGCTCGCGGCGTACCTCGTCCCGGTCGTCGAGGAGCTGGGGCTTTCGGGCGTCGAGGCCGGCCTCGTGACCGGCGCCGTCCAGCTCAGCTACATCCCGCTCTCGCTGCTGTCGGGGCTCGCGATCGACCGCCTCGGGTCGAGGCAGTCCCTCGGCGCCGGGCTCCTGGTGATCGGCGTCGCCCACGTGATGCGGGGGCTCTCCGGGGAGTTCGCGACGCTCCTGTCGGCGACCCTGCTCCTCGGCGTCGGCGGGACCGCGGTCACGTTCGGCCTGCCGAAGCTCGTCTCGGAGCTCTTCCCGGCCGACCGCTCGGGGACGATGTCGTCGGTGTACATGGTCGGCGCGACCCTCGGGAGCGCCACCGTGTTCGCCACCGCGCGGCCCCTCGTCGGCCCGCTCCTCGGCGGCTGGCGCCCGTTCTTCCGCTACACCGGCGTGGTCGTCGTCGCGTTCGCGGTGCTCTGGCTCGTGGTCTCCCGGTACCTGTGGGACCGGGTCGACCGGATCGAGGGATCCGACGAACAGGCGTTCTCGCTGGACTCGATGCGGAGCGACCTCGCCAGCGTGTTCACCCACTACGGCCTCCTGCTGCTGGTGGTCGTGGGGACGATGCGGCTGTTCATCAACCACGGCCTGTCGAACTGGCTCCCGGCGATCCTCGAGGCCCGCGGGCTGACCCCGGCGCTCGCGGGGACGCTGACGAGCCTGTTCGTCCTCGTGCGGATCGCCGGCATCGTCGGCGTTCCCGCCGTCTCCGACCGCTTCGAGACACGACGCCTCCCGATCGTCGCCTGCGGGCTCGCCGGCACGCTCGGCCTGCTGGGGCTGATCGCCGCCGGGGACGTCCTGACGCTCTCGGTCTCCCTCCTGCTCGTCGGCACCTTCGTCATCGGCGGGGTGGCGCCGCTCGTTCGGGCGATCCCGATCGAGATGGACGGCATCGGCCCGCACCTCACCGCCGTGGCGAACGGCCTCATCTTCACCGTGGGGGAGGTCGGCGGGTTCATGGGCCCGTTCCTGACGGGGGTGTTGCGCGACCTCACCGGGTCGTTCGCGCCGCCGCTCGCCGTGCTGGCTGCCGCGAGCCTCGCGACGGCCATCGCCGGCTACGCCATGGACGAACCGGCCGGTATGGAGCGGTCCGCGTCGGCGGGAACGGGAGAGCGGTGAGCGAGGCGGCACGCTGGCGATGCGAGGGTCGTGCCGGACAGCGACGACGACCGCCGATCCGACCTACTGCTCCACGTCGACCGTCTCGATGGCGACCTCCTCGCGGGGCTGGTCGTTGCGGTCGGTCGGGAGCGAGCCGATCTCCTCGACGACGTCCATCCCGTCGATGACCTGCCCGAACACGGAGTGACGGTCGTCGAGGTGGGACTGGGCGTCGAGCGTGATGAAGAACTGGCTCCCGTTGGTGTCCGGGCCGGAGTTCGCCATCGAGAGGATGCCCGGCCCGTCGTGGCGGAGGTCGGGGTGGAACTCGTCCTCGAACTGGTAGCCGGGGCCGCCGCGGCCGGTCCCGGTCGGGTCACCGCCCTGGATCATGAACCCCTCGATGACGCGGTGGAAGACCACGTCCTCGTAGAGTGGTTCGCTCCTCGTCTCGCCGGTCTCGGGGTCGGTCCACTCGCGCTCGCCCGTGGCGAGACCGAGGAAGTTCTCGACGGTCCGGGGGGCCCGCTCGGCGAACAGTTCGACGGTGATGTCGCCGTGCGTGGTTCGTATCGTCGCGGTCGGGTTCTCGGGGTTCTCGACGTCTCGGCTCATGGGCGTAGGAGGGCAGGACCGCGCAAAAGGGTGGCGGTAGCGCTACTCCTCGATGTCCGCGACCGTCGGGCCGTCGTCGAACCGGAGGGGGACGGGTCCCGCGGGGGCGCGACCGAACCGGGCCTTCCGGGTCGACAACGTGACCACGGGACCGCCGTCCTCGTCGACGTACGTCTCGAGTTCGAGGACCGCGTCGGCGACCGCGAGCGTCAGGTCGCGCTGGAGCGCGCGCGGGTTCATCCGCAGGCAGTGCAGGAGGGCGACGCTCTCGGTCGTTCTGACCGCGCGGACGAGCGTGTCGAGGAACGATCGGTAGCGCTCGCGGCCCTCCCGCTCGAGTTCGGTGACGGGGTCGAGAACCACCACGGACCGGGCGTCGAGCCCCGAGAGGCCACCTGCGGGATCGTCGAGCAGGCTCGACGCCGTCGCCTCGCGGACGTCCAGCGAGTCGGTGTCGACCGACCGAGCGGCGTGGGCGCGCACCTCGGCGGCCCCCCGGAGCGTCGTCAGGTACCGGCCCGGACTGGCAGCGGCGGGCGGGTAGAGCAGTTCCTCGCTCGGCGAGGCCGGGTCGGCCGAGAGCGCGACGACCGACCCCGGGCGGAGCGGGCTCTCCAATCGTGCGTCCAGCCCCTCGACGCCGAACGGGATGCCGCCCGGGTCGCCGTCCTCGGTCCTGGTCCGGTTCGCGCTACCGGGCTCGTCCGGGCGGTCGTCGGCCATCAGAACGTCCGCAGCTCCTCGAGCACCGCGGCGGCGCTCCCGTCCTCGATAGCTGCGCGGGCCGTCTCGAGCCCCTCGTCGAGGGTCTCGCAGTCCTCGCGGGCGTAGATCCGGAACGCGGCGTTCAGCGCGACGGCGTCGGCGAAGTCGTCGTCCCGCTCGCCGGTCAGCACGGCCTCGGTTATCTCGGCGGACTCGCCCGCGACGTCCTCGACACCGAGGTCCTCGCTCGCGAAGTCCATCCCGTACTCGGGGGTGCGGATGTCGAACGCCTCGACGTCATCGTCCCCTTCGTTCCAGACGGCGACCTTCGTGTCGCCCGGACGGATGTCGTCGTACCCCTCCATCCCCTGGAACATGATGACGCGGTCGACGACGGCCGTCTCGCTCGCCCGGAACGTGCTGATGATCCGCTTGGCGTAGGGCAGGTGGTAGAACGAGCCGAGATGCACCGAGGCTCCGGCGGGGTTGGCGAGCGTCTCGATGGTGTTCACGAACGTCCGCACGCCCATCTGGTCGCGCCGGTCGAAGAGGGCGTGGACCGCGGGGTTGAACCTCGGCTGGTAGTAGAAGCCGAAGCCGATCTCGTCGACCATCTCCGCGGACTCCGCGGGCTCCAGTTCGGTTCGGACCCCGAGTTCGTCCAGCACGTGCTTGTAGGCGTCCTGTTTCTGCGTGGGGACGCGGTCTCCCGAATGAGCGACGACGGGCGTGCCGGCGGCGGCCGCGACGACGCCCGCGGCGACGCCGAGGATGGCCGTCCGGCCCTTGCCGTCGTAGTTGGCCCCGCAGTCGACCGGGTCGGCGTCGGGAACGCCCGTCTCGACGGACTCGGCCATCACGTCGACGTAGGCCGCGAGCTCCTCCGGGGTGTTGCGCTTCCAGCGGTTCGCCAGCCAGAACGCCCCCAGCGTGGTGTGGTCGGGCTCGCCGCCGAGGATGCGCCGCATCGCCTCGGTCGCCTGTTCGCGGGTCATGTCGTCGGCGGACTTGTGCCCGGAGCCGACCACCTCGGTCATCAGCCGCTTGAGCGGCCACTCCCCGTATCGTTCGGTCGCTTTCGCCATACCTCCACTCGGGTCGGGACGACCAAAAAAAGTCCTATCGGGGCGCATCCGGC
>JBEPXB010000301.1:0-4553 GCA_041642135.1 Halobacteriales archaeon
CATCACGCACTCGTGTTCGTACGGCGTGATCGGCCCGTAGCCGTCCTCGGTCTCCTCCAGGAGCGTGAACTCGAGTTCGCTGCCGGCGAAGGCGTCCAGGTCGCGGTCGGCCAGTCCCTCGAGGACGCGCTCTAGCGCGCCGCGCGTGTAGGCCTCGACGGTCTCGCCCTCGTAGGTGAACTCACAGAGCACCCGTCCCGTGTTCTCGCGCCACGGCACGAGTTCGAACGTCTCCGGTATCGGTCGAAGCGTCCCGTCGGCGAAGTCCGTCGAGAGGCCGTAGTGGGACTCGGGGTCCCAGTCGTCGAGCGCCCCCGCCTCCAGCACGGTGAGGTTCATCGAGAACCCCTCGCGCCACGTCTCGAGGAAGTGGTCGGCGTCGACCTGCTTGCCCCGCGAGATGCCGTTCAGGTCGGGGAACTCGACGAACACGTGGTCGAGGTCCCCGGTATCGACGGTCCGCTCCATCGCGGCGACCGCGTCGTCGGTCATGATGGCCCGGTCGGGAGGGTCGAGTATAACGTCTCGGTGCCGCCCCGGTCCGGCGTTGCACACTGGATCCGTGCGTACGGCCTCGGCGTCGGAGTCGCCGTGTTCGCCGGGTAGTGCGGGTAAGTGGTGGTCTCAGAGCTCCTCGCTCGAGGAGAGCGGTCCGTCGAGCAGTTCTTCGACCTCCGCCTCGAGTTTGAACCGCTGGACCTTCTGGGTGGCGCTCCGTGGGAGTTCCTCGACGAAGAACACCCGGCGTGGGTGGGCGTAGGTGGCGACGTGCTCGAGGCTGAACCTCCGGAGGTCTTCCTCCGTGACCTCGCTTCCCTCCTCGAGGACCACGAACGCGACGGGGGCCTCGCCCTTCACCTCGTGGGCCGCCCCCACGACGGCGGCCTCGGCGACGTCGGGGTGTTCGTAGAGCGCCGATTCGACCTCGGCGGGGTAGACGTTCTCCCCACCGACGATGATCATGTCGTCGGCGCGGTCGACCATCCAGAAGTAGCCGTCCTCGTCGACGCGGGCGATGTCCTCGGTGTAGAAGTAGCCCTCGTCGTCGAACACCTCGTTCGTCTTCTCGGGGAGCCCGAAGTAGCCCTCGAAGACGTTCGGCCCGCGAATGGCGACCTCGCCGGTCACCGACCCGGGGTCCTCGAAGTCCAGATCGGGGTCCGGGAACGGCCGCAACTGCTCTGCCGACACCCGCGTCTCGCGTGTCTCCGGATCCACGAGCTTCATGTCGATGTTCTCGAGCGTGGGGCCGATACAGCCGGCGGACTTGCGAACCCCGTGGGAGGGCTCGACGGTCCCCGCGGGGCCGGTCTCGGTCATCCCCCAGCCCTCGACCATCGGGACGTCCCAGGCCTCCTCGATGGTCCGCCGTACCTCGTCGGCCAGTGGCGCGGCCGCGCAGTTGACGTACCGCAGGGTCGAGAGGTCGTAGGCGTCGGGGTCCTCGCGGTAGGCTCGCCACATCATCGTGAACATCGCGGGGACGCCCGCGAACGTCGTCGCGCCGTGCTCCTCGATGCCCGAGAGCATCTTCTCGCCGTCGGGTTCGGGCTGGAGGTGCATCGTTCCGCCCTTGTAGAGGTAGGTCCCCATGATGGCGTTGAGCGCGTAGATGTGGAACAGCGGGAGGACGAGCACGATCGAGTCGTCGGCGTCGACCGCGAGCCCGCCGAGCGTGTAGCTCTCGATGGTCGAGAGGAGGTTCTCGTGGGAGAGGAGGACGCCCTTCGGCCGGCCCGTGGTCCCCGACGTGTACGGCTGGCAGGCGATGTCGTCGTAGTCGCGCTCGGGCCGGTCGAACCCGGTCCCGTACTCGTTCTTGAGGTGCGAGTAGTTGACGATGCCCGCATCCTCGTCGCTCACACCGGGGAGGAACAGCGTCCCGACTTCCGCAGCGGCCGCGAGGTCTCGCACCTCGTCAGCGAGTAGCGGCGAGCCGATCACGTGGTCCGCGCCGCTGTTCGTGAGGACGTATACGAGCGTCTCGGGGGCCATCCGGAGGTTCAGCGGGACCGGAACCGCCCCGGCGCGGATGGTCCCGAAGTACGCCTCCGGGAACTGCGTCGTGTTCGGGATGAACAGCCCCACCCGGTCGTCGGGTTCGACGCCGTGGTCGACGAGGGCGTTCGCCACCCGGTTTGCGTCCTCGTCGAGTTCGCGGTAGGAGGTCTCCTGCCCGAAGGAGCTAAAGGCCGTCTTCTCCCCGTACCGGTCCGCCCCCATCGCCAGCACGTCCCCGAAGTGTCGCAGGGGACCGCCGTCGTAGTGCTCCATGGTACCGTGACACGGTTCGAAGCGACGGGAATAAATGTTCGTGTAGATCGACGTCGATCCGCGTCGATCCGAGGCGTGTCGACCTACGCCAACCCGGCGAGGTAGAGGACGCCCACGGAGGCGGCCACGCCCAGACCGAGCAGCCCGTAGTTGGCGAGCGTGTTGTCGGCTCGCGCGACGTAGAACGACCTCGACTCGGCCGGGAGCGGCCAGAACAGGTTCACACCGGCGGGGGTCAGCATGTCCGCGAGCAGGTGCGACCCGATGCCGACGACGCCGAGAAGGACGCCGAGACCGACCCCCGGGAGGACGCCGATGGGCTGATAGGTGCCCAGGCCGAGCGCACCGCCCGCGGCGCCCAGGACGGCCGCGACGACCCCGAGGAACAGCAGCGAGTGGGTCGGCCCGCGGTGCCGGACGGGGAGCCGCACGTCGATATCGGGCAGCGTCGAGAGCCAGAGCACCACGCCCGCGCCGACGAACGCCAGTATCGGGTCCGAGCGGAGCAGCAGGTACCCGAGGGGGGCGTACGCCAGCAGGGCCGCACCCCAGTGGCCGGTCCGGTACACGCCTCCGGGTACGGCCCGATACGGTTTGAACCTGCGGGCCGATCCCCCCGCTGTGGGCCGGTTCCGTCGGTGTTATCCGCCCCGAAAGCCAACTGACGGTATGGACCCGTCTCTCGTCGAAGCCCTCGTCGGGGCGTTCGGTCCGTTCCTCCTCCCCGTCCTCCTGTTCGTTGCGGGTCTGATCGGCTACGGCGTCCTGTTCCTCGCCGGCCGGGCCCTGTCCCCGAACCCGACGGACGAGTGGCGGGCGGAGACGGACGACGTCGGCGAGGGTAAAGCCGAATCGGACCGTCACGAGGGCTGATTCGTCACGGGACGCGAGGAGCCGTGTACGGCCCGGCATCTATGAGGAATGTTCGTTACCTATCGAAACCATTCCACCCCCGGTGATCCGATATGGCAACCACCCAGTCCCGGAGAGACGTCGCATCGCGCATCAGCGAGGCGTTCGTCGACGCGTACAACTACCGGCGAGGTGGACCGGATCGACGACGCCGTCACGGACGACTTCGTCTGCCACCACACGGCGGCCGGTGTGGAGCTCCACGGTGCCGAGGAGTTCCTGATCGTCGACGGGGACATGGGCGCCGGCCACTACCGCTGGGGCGGCACCCACGACGGCGAGTTCATGGGGATGCCGGCGACCGACCGGACCGTGGACACGACCAGCACGACGCTGATGCGGATGGATGGCGACCGTATGGCCGAGATGTGGGTCTACGGGAACAACGGCGAAGTGATGGAACAGCTCGGCGTCGAACGACCGAACTGATCCCGGCTCCCGTCCTCGCCGACCGCGTGCCGTCGACGGCACGTTTATGATTCGCCCGAACGCACCCGGGTCCATGTCGGACTCGGACGGCCCGACGCGCGTCCCGGTCGAGGCGGTGCTGGCGGTCTTCGAGCGACGGCCCGACCCGTACGCCCCGCTGACGGCCCCCGAGGTCGCCGAGGAGGTGGGCTGTGCCCGACGGACGGCCCACGCGAAGCTCGAGGCGCTGGCCGAGCGCGGCGACCTCCGGACGAAGGCGGTCGGGGCCCGCGGACGGGTCTGGTGGCCCGCCCCGGGGCGCCGGGACGGCGCGGGCGAGGCGGGCGAGGGCGCGGGCGAAGGCGACGATCGGAGCGAACACGAACGGGCGCTTCGCGAACTCCACGACGCCAGCCGGCGGCTCATCCACGCGGAGACCCGCGAGGAGGTCTGCGAGGTGGCGGTCGACGCCGCACGGCGCGTCCTCGGCCTGCCGCTGAACGGGCTCTGGCTCTACGACCCCGACGAGGAGGTCCTCGAGCCGGCCGCGTGGACCGAGCGGGGGGTCGAGCAGTTCGGGAAGCCGCCGGCGTTCCCCGTCGAGGAGAGCCTCGTCGGCCGGGTCTTCCGCGACGGGAGCCACCGGGTCTACGACGACGTCACCGAGGAGGCCGAGCCGTACGACCCCGACACCCGGGTCCGGAGCGAACTCGTCCTGCCGCTGGGGGAGTACGGCGTGATGAACGCCTCCTCGCTCGAGGTCGGCGTGTTCGACGAGGTGGACGTCTCGCTCGGCCGGGTGCTGGCGGCGAACGTCGAGACGGCCATCGAGCGCGCCGACCGGCTCGCAGAACGGCGCGCCCGCCGCCGCGAACTCGAGCGCCAGCGCGACGAACTCCGGCGCCTGAACCGGCTCAACGCCCTGGTCGAGGAGATCATCCGGTCGCTGGTCGGCGCGG
>JBEPXB010000302.1:0-4544 GCA_041642135.1 Halobacteriales archaeon
CGTCTCGAATCCGGACACGTCGGGGCCGTTCGACACCGGGGATTAATACCCATCTGAAATCCTCCCGGACGCACGGGCGTCGCCTCTCTCCCTGCGGCGCCGTTTCCCCCGGCGCCAGTCGTCGGGTCCGGACGCTACCGGACCAGGCGGGCGTCCGCGGGATCGAAGGCGAGCAGGACGGTCCCACCGGGAGATTCGCGCGCGTCGCTCCGCACGAGCAGTTCGTGGCCCCGCCACGTGCAGTGGAGTCGGTACGCCTCCCCGAGGAACTCGACGCTCTCGACGGTCGCCTCCAGTGTCGTCGTCCGGTCGTCCGCCCCCGTTTCACTCTCGCGAACGACCTCGATGACCTCCGGTCGGACCGAGAGCGTCACCGACTCGCCGACCGCGACCGACTCCGTCCCGGGGGGCAGGGCGACCTCTACGCCGTCGACGGTCGCCCGCGGCGGGTCGAGCGCCGTGATCTCGCCGTCGAGGAGGTTGTTGTCGCCGACGAACTCCGCGACGAACCGCGAGTCCGGCTCCCGGTAGACGGTTTCGGGGGTGCCGACCTGTTCGATCCGGCCGGCGTTCATCACGGCGACCCGGTCGCTGACCGCGAGCGCCTCGGCCTGATCGTGAGTGACGTACACCGTCGTGATCCCGAGCTCGCGCTGGATCCCCCGCACCGTGACCCGCAGGCGTTCGCGGAGCCGTGCGTCGAGCGCCGAGAGCGGCTCGTCCAGCAGGAGCACGTCGGGTCCGGGTGCGAGCGCGCGGGCGAGCGAGACCCGCTGCTGCTGACCGCCCGACAGCTCGGTCGGGTCGCGGTCGCCCATCCCCGCCATGTCGACCAGGTCGAGCAGTTCGTCGACCCGGTCGCGACGCGAAACGCCGCCTGGCGGGTCGCGGAACCGCAGCCCGTAGCCGACGTTTTCTCGCACCGTCATGTGCGGGAACAGCGCGTAGCTCTGGAAGACGATGCCCGCGTTGCGGTCCTCGGGCGGCGTCCCCGTGACGTCCCGGCCGCCGATGCGAACGGTCCCGGAGTCGGGCGGCTCGAACCCGGCGATGGCTCTGAGGGTGGTGGTCTTCCCACAGCCCGAGGGGCCGACGAGCGTGAAGAACTCGCCCTCGCGGATCGACAGCGAGACGTCGTCGAGGGCGGTCACGTCGTCGAACGCGATCGAGACGCCGTCGAGTTCGACACCGTCGCCGTCGTTCGGGATCGAGGGACCGCGCCCGTCCCCGCCCCCGGTTCCCCGCTCGGTCATGGTTCCCACCGTCCCCCGACGCGGTCGATGACGACGAAACTCGCCGCGGTCACCGCGAGTAACACGGTGCCCATGGCGGTCGCGGGCCCGAGGTTCGGCCCGAGCGAGCGGTTGCCGATGTAGCGCTCGAGGGCGACGGGCATCGTGTAGCTGTCGACGCCCTCCGCGAGCAGTACGGTGGAATCGAACTCGCCGACGCTGATGGCGAACGCGAACGCGGCCCCCGCGACGAGCGCCGCGGCGACCAGCGGGAGTTCGACGTCGAGCAGCGCGCGGAGCCGCGTCGCCCCGAGCGAGCGGGCCGCGTCCGAGAGCCGGGGATCGAGCCCGCCGAGCGCGGGCGTGACGTTCCGGGTGACGAACGGGTACGCGGCGACGGCGTGCGCGAGGACGATCGCGACGGGCCCGGTGGCGACCAGTCGGTGGCCGAAGAGTACCGTCCCGAAGACGAGCGTCTGGAGCAGGCCGAGGCCGACGACGACGCCGCTGACCGCGAGCGGCGCCGTCAGCAGCGCCTCGGCGACCCGGCTCCCCCGGCCGCCGCGCGTCGCAACCACGGAAACGACCACCCCGAGGGGGAGCGCGAGCAGGAGCGTCCCCGCACCGAACAGCAGGGAGTTGACGATGGCCGGGAGCGGCCGGGTCGTCCCCGCCGTCTCCGCGACCTGCTGGTCGGCGAGGAACCGGTAGTACTCGAGCGTGAGCGATCCGTCGGCCCCGGTGACGCTCGCGAGTACCATGCTCGCCATCGGCCCGACGAAGACGACGAGCGCGAGCAGGCCGTAGGCGAGCAGGCCGAGCCGCGCGGGGTCGCGAAACGTCCGACCGCCGTCGAGGAGCGGACGCCGGGGAAGGGGGGCGCCGCCGCTCCCCGCCCGTACTTGTCGAGCCTCGTAGCGGAGGTAGAGGTAGGTGAGCGAGAGCGTCACCACTGTTTCGAGGGTCGCGAGCGTCGCGGCCTCCCCGAGTTCGAGGTTCCGGACGCGCGCGAACAGCCACACCTCCACGGTCGCCAGGCGCAGCCCGCCGAGCGCGAGGACGATGGGGAACGACATGAACGTGAAGACGAAGGTGAGGAGCGCGGCGGTCAGCAGCGACGGCAGGAGTTGCGGGAGGACGACGTCGCGGAACGCCCGGAGCGGGGTGGCGCCCATCGCCCGCGCCGATTCCACCCGCCGGGCGTCGACGGTCTCCCACGCGGCGGTGACGAGCCGGGTCACGAGCGGCGCGTTGTAGAACGCGTGGGCGACGACGATGACCTCGAGCGTGAACAGCAGATCGAGTCGGGAGAGCCCGAGCGCCACGAGCGCGGTGTTCAGGGGACCGTTCCGCCCGAACATCGCGAGGAAGCCGACCGCGACCATGATCGAGGGGAGGACGAACGGGAGGATCGTGAGCGAGCGGAGCGTCCGCCGGCCGCGGAACTCGTACCTCGAGAGGAGGTACGCGCCCGGCAGCCCCAGCAGAACGCTCGCGACCGTCGAGAGGGCCGCCTGATAGGCGGTGAACCCGAACAGACCGAACGTGACCGGTGGAAGCCCGGCGCGGAGCCAGGTCACGAAACCGCCGGGGACCGACCCCGGTTCGGCGAACAGCGAACTCGCCGCGCCGGTGTAGAACGGGTCCGAGAGCACCGTCAACAGGGGCCCTGCCGTCAGGCGGCCCGCGCGGACCACCGACTCGACGAGGACGCTCCCGACGGGGTAGTAGAAGACGACCGCGAGGACGGCGAGCGTCAGGGCGAGCCCCGCCGGGAGAGCGAGTCGCTCGGCGGCGCGGACGACTACCCCGAGACGATCTGTCTGGCCCACTGGTCGACCCACGTGCCGACGTTGCCTGCGAGGTCGTCGTAGGTAAAGGTGACCGGTTCGGGGGGTTCGTAGGCGTACTGCGAGAACTCCTCGCCGGGGTCGACCCCTTCGACGGCGGGGAACTGGACGTTCCGCACCGCGATCTCGGCCTGTGCCTCCGGGGTGAGGACGAACTCCATGAACCGCCGGGCGAGGTCGGTTCGATCGGAATCCGCGAACGCCGCCATCGCCTCCGGGTTCGCGTAGCCCTGGTCGTCGAGGAAACCGACCTGGTGGCGGGACATATCGACGCCCTCGCCGTGGTAGTACACCTGGTCGGTGGAGTAGGAGACGACCATCGGCGCCTCCTCGTTCAGGTAGGCGTTGTAGGCGGGCTCCCAGTCAGAGAGGACGCGCACGCCGTTGTCCGCGAGCGCGGACCAGTAGTCGAGGTAGCCGTCCTCGCCCTTCGCGATGACCGTCCACAGCAGGAACGCGAGCCCCGGGTCCGACTGCTGGGCGTTCTGCGTGATGAGGTCGCCCTCGTACTCCGGTTCGAGCAGCGCGTCGAACGTCCCCGGTGCATCGACCTCGTTCTCGTCGTAGACGAGACTGATGTAGCCGGTGTCGTAGGGTATCGCCCGGCCGTCGGGGTCGATCCTGAGGCCCTCCTTCACCGTGTCGGCCCCCTCGACGCCGTCGCGGACAGTGGCGAACAGCGGCTCGTCGAGGCGCTCGTCGACCCGGACGAGTTCGCCCGTGTTCAGCCCGACGTAGAGGTCGGCATCGATCGGCGCGCCCTGCCGTTTCCGCTGGATGAACTGGTTGACGCCGTTCTCCGGCGTGGAGAACTCCACCGTCACCTCCGGATACTGCTCCTCGAAGGCGGACTTGAGCCAGTTGCCGGCCGCACCCTCGCCGGTGAACGAGGAGTACGTCGCCACGTCGAGGATGCCGCTCGGCTCGCTGCTGGTCGGCGACCCCGTCGGCGTGGCGGTCCGTCCGCCCTCGTCCGGCGTCTCCGACCGGGTCGCGGTCGGCGTCCCGTCGCCCGTCCCGTCGCTACCCGTCCCGGTACAGCCGGCGAGCAGGGTCAGTCCGCCGACGCCCGCTCCGGCCCGCCGCAGGAACTCCCGTCTCTCCATCACCCAGTAATTACACCGAGTGGTAGTTAAACCCCGTGGAACGTCCCGGTGTCGCTCCGGTCCGCTTCCATCAGCGGGGGTACGGACGGGAACGGGGGTTCCGGGTGACACTCATGTACCGGGCGCGTGACCGGGCGGCATGGACACCGGATCGGACCACGTGAGGGTAGCCCGCGAGGGCGACGGAACGGACGGGGCGAACGAGACGGACCGTGTGACGGTGACGCTCGACCGCCCGGGGAAGCTCAACGCACTGACCGGCGAGATGTTCGCGGCGCTCGGACGGGCGTTCGAGTCGTTCGCCGAGGACCCGCCGAGCGTCGTCACGGTGCGGGGCGCGGGTGGGAACCTCTCGG
>JBEPXB010000303.1:0-4542 GCA_041642135.1 Halobacteriales archaeon
CGATGCCGCGTACGCATTGCTGTTCGTCTGCTTCCTCTCGACCGCCGGCATCACCGGCTGGCTCATCTCGCGGCAGTGAATGCCTGCCGTACGTGACCGACCCGACGTTCGTGTCGGACACCCCCCTCGAACCGGTCCGTCTCGATCCTCGACTCGATAGGCGATGTTCTCGGTAGATCCTGCCTCGGCAACAGCCGGGCGCTCGTGTGGAGCGGCTCCCGGACTACTGATACGTACTCGTGCCCCTCCCCGCTACGAACCGGAGAGGCGGAGGTATTAACCTCCCGTCGGGAAAGCCTCGAAGGATGACCTCGATCGTCGTCGTCGGTGGTGGCGTGATCGGGACGAGCGTCGCCTATCACCTCCGAGTCCACGAAGGCTCGGTCACGCTCCTCGAGAAGAACACGTTGGGCTCGGGGACGACCGCCGCCTCGATGGGCCGATTCAACTGGGACGCGGCCGACCCCCTCGGGATCTCCCTACAGCGGGAGGCGTGGCGGACCTACGAACCGCTGATCGAGGACGGGACGATAGGTTTCGAGCGGTGCGGGTATCTCCGGGTCGCGGACACGCCGGCCGAACTGGAGGAGATACGCGCGACCGCGGCCGTTCTCGGGGCCTACGGCCTCGACTTCGACGTGCTCGACGCCGAGGAGACGGCCGTACACGGTCTCGATCCCGACGCCGTCGCCGGCGGTCTGTACCGGGCGGCCAGTGGGTATCTGAACCAGCAGGACGTCGTCGAGCACTTCGCCGACGGGGCCGAGCACGGAGGGGTCTCGATCGAAACGGGTGTCGAGGTCACGGGGATACGGACCGAGGGGGGATCGGCCACTGGGGTCGAGACGACCGACGGGACCTACGACGCCGACGTCGTCGTGAACGCCGCCGGGCCGTGGGCGCCGGAACTGAACGAGATGGTCGGCGTCTCCCTCCCACTCCGTCACACGACGGGGCCGATCCTCGTTCTCGACGCGAACGAACCGCTCTCGCTTCCGTTCCTGAAGGACGTCGGCGGGCCGTACTACTTCCGGCCGGAGGGCGAGTCGAAAGCGCTCGCCGGTCGGCGGTGGGGACGGTACGACGAGGCGTCGCGTCTCGACCCGGACAGCGCGCACGCGGTCGGCGACGAGATCAGGCGCGACGTGGCGGCACTCGCACGGAGCCACGTCCCGAGCCTCGCCGACGCAGCGGTGATCAACGACTGGGTCGGCCTCCGGACCGTGACACCCGATTTCAAGCCGGTCGTCGGTCCGACCTGCGTCGACGGGTTTCTCGTCGCGTGTGGGATGAGCGGCGCCGGCGTCGCCCTCGCGCCCGTGGTCGGACGAGCGATCGCGGACTACGTGAGAACGGGCGCGACGACCGACGGTTCCCGTATCCTCTCGGCCGACCGGTTCGGACGGGGTACGGCGTCCACGTAGCACGAGGGGACCAACGCTCGCCGGAACCGAAACCGGAGTCGAAGACCGAGAGGTGACCGACCCGATCCGGATGGGGATCGATCACGCCGGACCCGGGCCCCGACTCCGGACTCCCGTCCGTATCGAGAACGGGTTTCACCGTTCCGGAGGGGGATCCGTCGGAACCGCACCTCGCCCCCGGAGAGCACTTATGGCGACCACCTCCGAAGCGGGGGCCACCATGCCATCCGGAGATTACGAGACCGTCTACGAGTCGTTCGACTGGGACTCGGTGCTCGACACCTACGACTGGGACGCCCCCGAGGAGCTGAACATGGCTCACGAGGCCTGCGACCGACACGCCGGGTCCGGCGACGTCGGGTTCGCGTGGGTCCCGGAGGACGACGAACTCGTCGAGTACACGTTCGCCGAACTCCGCGACCGGTCCAACCGGGTGGCCAATATGCTAACTGACCTCGGCGTCGAGCGCGGCGACCGGGTGAGCACCCTCCTGCCGAAGGTCCCGGAGACGATCCTCACCGTCCTCGGCATCTGGAAGGTCGGCGCGGTCCACGTCCCGCTGTTCACCGCGTTCGAGAGGGCGGCCCTGGAGTACCGCATCGACGACTGCGACCCCGAACTGCTGGTGTACGGGGCGGCGTACGGCGACACCGTCGACTCGCTCGACGTCGCCGACGACCTCGAACGGGTCGCCGTCGGGGCGGGCGAGTCCGATGACGACGACGAGGGGGACGCCCACTCCTTCGAGGCCCTCCTCGCCGACCACTCGACCGAGTTCGACGTCGTCCGGACGAGCATGGACGATCCGTCGACGATGCAGTACACCTCCGGGACGACCGGAAACCCGAAGGGGGTCGTCATGTCCCACCGGGTGCTGGCCGTGCTGTACCCGCACACCAAGTACGCGCTCGACGTCGGCCCGGACGACGTCGTGTGGGGGGCCGCGGACCCGGCCTGGTCCTACGGACTCTTCACGACCGGGTTCGGGCCGATGGCGCTCGGGGCCACCCGGCTGCTCCACGCCGGGGAGTTCGACGCCGAGCGGTGGGTGCGGATCCTCGACGAACACGACGTCACGGTCCTCGGCGCGGTCCCGAGCGCCTACCGCGGCATCATCGCGGCGGGCGAGGGGGTGCTCGAGGGGCGGTCGTTCGACTCGCTGCGGGTGTTGAGCAGCGCGGGCGAGCCGCTGAACCCCGAGGTGTACGAGTGGTTCGAGGCGCGCCTCGGACTCGGGGTCCACGACACGTACGGGCTCACCGAAGCCGGGATGATCGTCAACAACTACGCCGGACTCGAGATGGACGTCCGACCCGGCTCGATGGGCAAGCCGTGCCCCGGGTACGAGGTGGACCTGCTCGACCCCGAGACCCGGGAGCCGGTCGGGACCGAAGAGACCGGCGAGGTCGTCGTACGGCCGCGGGAGTGGATCCTCATGACGGAGTACTGGGGGATGCCCGAGCGGACCGAGGCGACGTTCCACGACGGCTGGCTGCTCACCGACGACCTCGCGCGACGCGACGAGGACGGCTACTACTGGTACGAGGGCCGCTCCGACGACGTGATCATCTCCTCGGGCTACCGGATCGGCCCATTCGAGGTCGAGAACAGCCTCATGGAGCACCCGGTCGTCGCCGAGGCGGCCGTGATCGGCGTGCCCGACGACCAGCGGGGCCAGATCGTCAAGGCGTACGTCGTCCCCGTGGAGCCACCGGCGGACCCCGAGGCCACGCTCGAGGAACTCAAAGCTCACGTCAAGGAGCGCCTCGCGAGACACGCCTACCCCCGGGAGATCGAGTTCATCGACGAACTCCCGACGACCGCGACGGGGAAGGTTCAGCGGTACCGGCTCGAAGAGCGCGAATAGTCGTAGTCCGTGGACCGGCACCGGGACTCCGACAGGCGCGACCCCGGCACACCTGCACCCGTCGAGGGACGTCGAGGCTACCCAGACCGGTCGTCGAGGGTCGTTGCGACGGGCGGGAGCGACGGTGTGACCGGAGTCGCGGTCGGAGCCACCTTCTTGTGAAACGTTGACGTACCCCCCGCATGGAGTACGTGACCGCCCACGGTGTCGAGGTCCCCGCGCTCGGGTTCGGGACGTGGCCGATGAAGGGCGAGACGTGCCGGACCGCGGTCCGGACGGCGCTCGAGTGCGGCTACCGGCACGTCGACACCGCACAGATGTACGAAAACGAGGCCGCGGTCGGACGGGGGATCGCCGACTCGGCCGTCCCGCGGGAGGAGGTGTTCGTGGTGACGAAGCTCCGCAGCGGGAACCTGGCCCACGACGACGCCCTCCGGACGGCCCGGGAGAGCCTCGACCGACTGGACACCGGAGTCATCGACCTGCTGCTGATCCACTCGCCGAGCCGGTCCGTCCCGATCGAGGAGTCGATCGGCGCGATGAACCGGCTCCAAGCCGACGGCGTCGTCGAACACGTCGGGGTCAGTAACTTCTCGGTCGCGCAACTCGAGGCGGCGATGGAGGCTTCGGAGACGCCGATCCTCACGAACCAGGTGGAGTACCACCCCTTCACCTCGAGGAGTGACCTGCTCGCGTTCTGTCTCGAGCACGGAGTGGTGCTGACGGCGTACACGCCCCTCGCCGGGGGACGCGTGACCGGGGACGAGACGCTCCGCGAGATCGGCGAGCGGTACGGCAAGACCCCGGCACAGGTGGCCCTTCGGTGGCTGATCCAGCAGGAGATGGTCGCGGCGATCCCGAAAGCGGCGGACCCGGAGCACATCGCCGAGAACGTCGACGTCTTCGATTTCGAACTCACGGCCGAGGAGATGGAGCGGGTCTTCGACCTCGGGGGCGGGCTCGTCGCGCGTCTCCGGACGCTGCTGGGGCTGTAGGCCGAGTGCCGTTCGACGCGGATCCATCAGGGGAGGAGCGCAGGCCCGTCGGGAAGTACGGAGGGTCGCTCGGATCACGCCCGCTCGGGCCGGGGGAGCGGTCCGGTCGGCGCTCGAACGGGGGTAGTGGTCGCGTCTCGACGCTCGAGACGCCGACGGTAAGTGCGGGCATCGCCTTCCCGGTGCCGCAGGCGCACTCCGGGACCGTGAATCCCGACCAGCGGGTGGTCTCGACGACCGTCTGGGAACCCTCTGC
>JBEPXB010000304.1:0-4524 GCA_041642135.1 Halobacteriales archaeon
GGTTGGTCGTGTCCGAACCCACGGTCCGCTCGAAGGTGACGCGGCCGTCGCTGTCGGTCGTCCGGTTCGGTCCGCCGGCCTGCTTGACGGTCACGCCGCTCACGGGGTTCCCGTAGGCGTCAAGCGCGCGCACGGTGTAGTCGACGCTCTCGCCGGCGGTGACCGTCCGTGACGTCGACCCCTGGGCGGTCAGGTACGCCGCGCCCGGCGACCCGCCGGAACCCAGCCCTACCTTCGAGACGCGCAGGTCCCACTCGCCCGAGGCGAGCGAGATCTCGACGACGTTCGGCGCGTCGACGTTGGTGGTGTAGCTCGCGACGCTCGCGTTCGGTTCGTCCCCGAGCACGTCCTGCCACCGCTCCTCCGAGAGGTGCGTCTCGACCCGCAGCGGTCCCGGGTCCTCGATGGTCACGGTCCCCTCGGCGGTGCCGATCGGCGCGACATCGACCGACATCGAGGCCCCCCCGCTCTTCGAGAGGCTCCCGGAGACGAGGACGACGTCGAGCGTCCGGCCGTCGACGAGGCTCTGTCGTGTCTCGACCACGTTCGCGTCGGCGAACGAGGAGTAGACGACCGTCGGCTCGTACCGCGTGACGGGCGCCCCGCGGTAGTAGTTGTACGAGGGGTGGTAGGCGACGAACCGCGTATCGAACGTCGCCGTCCCGTTCCAGTAGTCGCCGGCCTCGGGGTCCGTCGCGACCACGTTCTGTAGCTCGATGGCACCAGTGATCTCGGCGCTCGTCGAGAGCCGTCCCCGCGGTGCGGGCGGGTTGACCGTCACGGACCGCGACGGGTAGTCGACCCCGGTCCGTACGGAGACGGTCCGTCGCCCCCCGTCGGTGCCGGTGCTCACCATCGCTCCTCGCAGGTCGGCCATATCGGCACGGACCTCCGTGCTGTGTTTGAACTCGATCTCCTCGTTCGTCTGCGGGACGATCGTCACCTGAAAGACCCCGACCGCGGCTATCAGGATGGCGAAGACGAAGATGGCCCCGAGCACTTCGGAGGCTCCTCGTCGGTCGCTCCCGATCCCTGGTCCCCCCAACATCCGTCCGTGGCTTCCGGCCGTTGGGGTATATCCCCTCGCCGTGACTCAGCCAGCGAGTCCCGACCGCTAACGCCCGCATTCCGTCGGTTTCAGTAACTGCGCCCGGGTCAGGGTTTATGCCCGGTTCGATGCAACCTGTCGGAAAGAGACAATGGGGAGTGAATCAGACGACGGCCCCGTCGAGTACTCCGGGGGAGGGTCGTCTCGGGGCGGTGTGGCGGACTCGATCGCCGACACCATCGCGGGGCTCAGGGGAGTTCTCGACCGGCAGTCGAACGGGGAGGCCGGCGATGCGGTCGTCGGCACGGTCGACGGGGACGACGGCGGTGGGGACGGTGACAGCGACGACGAGCGGGAGGTGGTCCTCTCGGACCTGTACGAGCCGACGGTCGACGACGAACTGGCGGACCACCCGACCAGGCGGGCGGTGCTGGCCGACGCCAAGCAGTCGTTCGCCGACTCCTCGATGGCGGGGTTCGCCGGCGTCCCGACCGAGGAGGCGGTCGAGACGCGGCTGTTCGACTTCTCGTACCTCCACGATCACGAGGAGGTCGACCGCTACTGGGTGAACGAGCCGTTCGCGTACGTCTCCGTCCTCGACGACGTCGAGTCCGACGACCGGCGCTACCGGGTCACGGAGCCGATCCTCGACGAGTACGAGGAGTACGTCCTCGACGAACTGACGAAGGTCCTCCGGAACAACCTGATGTACCACGACGTCGGGGAGGGCGAGGACAAGGCCGAGACGTTCACCCGGCGGGCCGGGGAACTGGTCGCGGCCCACACCGCCGCCATCGAGCCGCTGTCGGTCCACAAGATCCTCTACTACCTCCGGCGGGACTTCCTCGAGTACGAGCGGATCGACCCGATCCTCCGCGACGGCAAGGTCGAGGACATCTCCTGTGACGGGACCGACGTCCCGGTGTTCGTCTACCACAAGGAGTACCGCGACCTCGACACGAACGTCTCGTTCGGCGGTCAGGAGCTCTCCT
Organism: Halobacteriales archaeon; assembly: GCA_041642135.1. GTDB lineage: Archaea > Halobacteriota > Halobacteria > Halobacteriales > Haloarculaceae > Salinirubellus. Next base: position 2,041 of record JBEPXB010000304.1, read on the forward strand.
CGTTCGTCACGCGGATGGCCCAGCGCTCGGGCAAGCACCTCTCGGTGGCGAACCCGCTGGTCGACGGCTCGCTCCCGGACGGCTCGCGCGTGCAACTGACGTTCGGCGGCGAGATCGCCACCCGTGGGCCGAACTTCACCATCCGGCAGTTCTCCTCGGTACCGGACACGCCGATCGACCTGATCAACTGGGAGACGTTCTCGCTCGACCAGATGGCCTACCTCTGGCTCGCCATCGAGAACAACCGCTCGCTGCTGTTCGCCGGCGGGACCGGCGCGGGCAAGACGACGAGCCTCAACGCCGTCTCCTTTTTCATCCCGAAGAAGTCCAAGGTGGTCTCCATCGAGGACACCCGGGAGATCTCCCTGCCCCACCAGAACTGGGTGCAGTCGGTCACCCGGGAGTCGACCACCTCCGGGGGCCGCGGCGAGGTGACGATGTACCAGCAGCTCCAGGCCGCGCTCCGACAGCGCCCGGAGTACATCCTCGTCGGCGAGATCCGTACGGAGTCACGGGTCGCGCTCACGTTCTTCCAGGCGATGGCGACCGGCCACGCCGCCTACTCGACGTTCCACTCCGAGTCGGTCAAAGGTGTGATAAATCGGATCGAGAACCAGCCGCTCAACGTCCCCACGCAGATGCTGAAGGAGCTCGACATCATCTCCATCCAGCGGCAGGTGATGCTCGGCGACCAGCGGGTCAGGCGCAACGACAGCATCACCGAACTGCTCTCGCGCGGGGAGGGCGACGACATCTCGATCAACGAGGTGTTCGACTGGGACCCGAAGACCGACTCGTACAACGAGACCTTCGAGTCGGAGGTGCTCCAGGACATCGCCGACGACCGGGGGTGGACCACCAAACGGCTCAACCGCGAGTTCGAGCGCCGCAAGGAGGTGCTCGCGTACCTCCTCGACAACGACATCACCTGGCACGAGGACGTCGCCCGGACGATCCACACGTTCATCGCCGACCAGGAGCGAGTCCTCGGGGGGATCCGCTCGGACGAACTCGACCCCTCGGAACTGGAGGTCGGGTAGGTGAGTAACGAGTCCCCCAGCGGGGTCGGCGCGCCGGACCCCGACGGCGAGGAGCGCGTCCCCGTCCCGGGATACGAGTCCGAGCAGTACTTCCCCGGGGACGGGAACGTCACGCGGGCCAGAAAGCGGGTGCTCCGCGAGAAGTTCGGCTACGTCCGGGCGTACTTCAAGGCCCACCCCGGGGAGCACACCGACCTCCAGCGTCGGCTCAACCAGGGCCGGTTCGGCACCACCTACGACCTCTACCTGACCCGAACGGTGACGTACGTGGCGCTGGCCGGGCTGTTCGGCCTGGTCTTCGGACTTGTCCTGACGTGGATGCTGGCGACCCTCGGGGCCTTCGACGGCCTCTCGCTCTCCACGCCCGTCCCGGTGTCACCGGGACTCGCGGCCTTCCTCTCGGAGAACCGCGTCGCCATCGCCGGGGCGATCGCCACGCCGCTGGTCTCCGTGCTCGCCGTCGTCACGGCCTGGACGGTCAGGTACTACCAGCCCAGCTACCTGGTCGACAACCGACGGCGGAACATCGACCTGATGCTCCCGCACGCCATCGTCTACGCGTACGCGCTCTCGTTCGGCGGGATGGAGTTCACCGAGGTGGCCCGCCGGATGGCCGACGCCGAGGACACCTACGGCGAGGTCGCCAACGAGTTCGACATGGTCGTCCGGGACATCGACCTGTTCGGCAACGACGTGTTCACCGCGCTGCGGAACGCCCGGAACCTCACCCCCAGCGACAACATGGAGCAGTTCCTCGACGACCTGCTCTCGGTGCTCGACTCGGGGGGTGACGTCACGGACTTCCTCAGGGACGAGTCCGAGAAGTACATGGACCGGGCGATGTCCGAGCAGGAGTCGTTCCTCGAGACGCTCGCGACCCTCTCGGAGATGTTCATCGTCGGGTTCGTCGCCGCCCCCCTGTTCCTGGTCGTCACCCTGATCATGATGTCGTTCCTCGGGGCGCGGACGGTCGTCCCACTGCTCGCGGTGGTCTACGCCGTCGTCCCGCTCGGGATGGCCGGATTCCTCGTCGTCATCTCGACGCTCTCGGAGCCGTACCGCGAGCCGGGTCACGACCTCGACGTATCCTCGTTCGACGGCGGGACGCTCACCGACCGGGTCCGGGCGCACCCGAGCTTCGAGACGTTCCAGCGCATCCGTCGCCGCATCGAAACCCGCGAGTTCCTCGAGGACCCGCACGCGGTGTTCCGCGAAGATCCGCTCTATACGCTCGGAGTGACCGTCCCGTTCGCGCTGGGCCTCGTCACCCTGGTGGTCGTCTCCGGGCTCGCGACCCCGACCCCCGCGTCGCTGGTCGCCGAACCGTTCTGGACGACGACGCTCCTGTTCGTGCTCCCGTTCCTGGTCGTCGCCGTCCCGCTGGCGGGGTTCCACGAGTACGAACAGCGGCGCAAGCGGACGGTGGCCCGGCGGCTCCCCGACG
>JBEPXB010000305.1:0-4509 GCA_041642135.1 Halobacteriales archaeon
CCCGACTCCGGATCGGATCCCGCGCCCGCTCCCGCGACCCCGAACGGGAACGCACCGGTCGCGAACGGCGGCGGCGGGGTGCTCGATCAGGTCAAGCGCTCGCTGGGGATGGCCGGGCCGGAGCCGAACCCGTCCGGAGGCCGGACCGACGCGATGGCCCGCCCCGAGCCGGTGCTGCTCGAGGAGGACGCCCAGACGCTCACGGCCTACCAGATCGAGAAGCTGCTCTACCTCCTCAAGCGGGACTTCATCGGCTTCGAGCGGATCGACGGCATCAAACACGACATCAACGTCGAGGACATCTCCTGTGACGGCTACAACTCGCCGGTGTTCGTCTACCACGGCGACTACGAGCAGATCATCTCGAACGTCTACCACGGGAAGGAGGAGCTCGACGATTTCGTCGTGAAGATGGCCCAGCGTTCCGGCAAGGGCATCTCCAAGCGCCAGCCGCAGGTCGACGCCACCCTCCCCGACGGGTCGCGTTCACAGCTCACGCTCGGCAAGGAGGTCTCCGACCACGGGACCAACTACACCATCCGACAGTTCAAGGACGTCCCCTTCACCCCGATCGACCTCATCAACTGGAACACGTTCTCGCTCGACGAGATGGCGTTCCTGTGGCTCTGCATCGAGAACCACAAGTCGCTGATCTTCGCCGGCGGCACGGCGTCCGGGAAGACCACCTCGCTGAACGCGGTGTCGCTGTTCATCCCCTCGAAGGCGAAGATCGTGAGCATCGAGGACACCCGCGAGGTCGAACTCCCTCAGCGCAACTGGATCGCGAGCGTCACCCGCCCCTCGTTCTCCGAGGGCGACAAGGGCGACGTCGACGAGTTCGACCTGCTGGAGGCCGCGCTCCGACAGCGCCCCGAGTACATCGTGATGGGCGAGATCCGTGGCGAGGAAGGGCGCACGCTGTTCCAGGTGATGTCGACCGGGCACACCACGCTCACGACCTTCCACGCCGACTCCGTCGGCGAGGTGATAAAGCGGTTCACGACCGATCCGATCAACGTCTCGAAGACGATGTTCACGGCGCTCGACCTCGTGTCGATCCAGACCTCCACGCGGGTCCAGGGGACGAAGGTCCGCCGGAACAAGTCGCTCACGGAGATCAACCACTACGACCCGGAGAACGACGAGATCAACGTCCAGGACGTCTACCAGTGGCAGGCAGAGACCGACCAGTTCCTGCAGATGGGCGAGTCGAACACCTTGGAGGAGATCATGTTCGACCGCGGCTGGGGGATAGACGAGATCAACACGGAGATGTTCAAGCGGAAGGTGGTGCTCGCGTACCTCATCGAGCACGGGCTGAACACGTACACGCAGGTCGCGGCGTCGCTCCAGGCGTTCATCAACGACCCCGAGACCATCCTCACGCTCATCGCCGACGGCGACCTCGAGCGCTCGCTGGAGGACCTCCGGGAGATGGAGTCGGTCTCGATCGACATCGACCCGGAGAAAGAGGAGATGGTCCCCCGGCCGGACCCGGGCGAGGAGGGGCTCGAGGAGGCCCGCGAGATCCTCGAGGACGCCGAGAGCCTCCTCCGGAGCTACCGCGGGGGCGAGGCCGACGAGGTCGCTGACGCCCTCGAGAGCGGCGGGTCGGGCGGAAGCGATTCGGTCGACTTCGGCGGCTTCTCGTTCGAGGAGGGGGACGCCGAGTGAGCCTCGGGACCGGAGCCGGGTCCGGGGATGTCGCCAACGCGGACGCGCTGAGCGACGCGTTCTACCCCCTCTACCGCCGGCTGTTCGACGACGACTCCGACTTCGTCGCCGGCCTCGAGACGAAACTCGCGGAGGCACGGATGCCTCACACCGTCGAGATCTACCTCTCGCGGTCGCTGGCCATCGGCGTCCTCGTCGGGGTGGCGCTCTGGGTCGTCGGGAACCTGATCGGCTGGTTCGTCGTCGAGTTCCTCATCGACGAGCCGCCGATCCTCCTCGGACTGCCGGTGTCGGAGTCGATGGAGGTGCTGTTGAACGCGCTGAAACTGCCCGCGATAATCGTTCTCACCGGGCTGCTGTTCGGCTCGATCGGCTTCGGCATGGGTTTCGGCTCGATGGTCGCCCGGCCGTACCTGACCGCCGACGCGCGCAAGCGCGAGATCAACGTCCTGCTCTCCGATGCCGTCTCGTTCATGTACGCGCTGTCGGTGGGCGGGCTGAACCAGCTCGAGATCCTCGAGGCGATGGCGAAGGCCGACGACACCTACGGCGAGGTGGCGAAGGAGTTCCAGTCGATCGTCCTCGAGACGCAGTACTTCGACACGGACTACCGCTCGGCGATCCGGAACCAGGCGATGGAGACTCCCTCCGACGAGCTCTCGCAGTTCCTCACGGACATGCTCTCTATCATCAACTCCGGGGGGGACATGGAGGGGTTCCTCGAGGACCAGAAGGAAAAGCAGATGCGCACCTCCAAACAGGAACAGGAGATGGTCCTCGAGACCCTCGAGCTGTTCGGCGAGATGTTCATGACCCTCTCGCTGTTCCCGCTCCTGCTGATCATCATCCTCGTGATCATGTCGATGCTCGGGGAGGCCCAGACGATGCTGCTCTACGGCACCGTTTACGGGCTCATCCCGCTGATCGGCGGGGGCTTCCTGGTGCTCGTCTCGACGGTCGTCCAGGACGAGGTGGGCGACGGCTACCTCGACGCGGACGAGGGGGAGATCGACGTGGGCGCGGACGCCGGCAAGATGTTCGACCTCGGGCTGGTCGAGCGCTACACCGGCGAGTACGGCGTCTTCGACCGGATCAAGAGCCGCGAGGGGACCTACGAGACGATGCAGCTGCTGAAGAACCCCCACCACTTCTTCCGGGACTTCCCGCTCGCGGTGCTGGCGCTGACACTGCCGATGACGCTCGTGCTGCTCGGGTTCTCCGCGCTGGCGGGGTTCGCCCCGCTCTCGCTGGAGGGCATGATCGCCAACCCGATCCGCGGGACGTTCTTCTGGTTCTACCTCCCGATCTACGCCAACCTGCTCCCGCTGGGTATCTTCTACGAGTGGAACGTCCGCTCGCGCAACGGCATCACGAAGAACCTCTCGGAGAACCTCCGGAAGCTCTCCTCGGCGAACGACACCGGGATGACGCTGCTGGAGTCGATCAAGGTCGTCTCGGACACCTCCTCGGGTCGGCTCTCCGAGGAGTTCGAGAAGATGTACGCGAAGGTCAACTACGGCACCTCGCTGAAGACGGCGCTCCGGGAGTTCAACAACGAGTACCACATCCCGCGGCTCGCACGTACAGTAAAACTCATCTCGAAGGCCCAGGAGGCCTCCTCGCAGATCTCGGCGGTGCTGACGACGGCCGCACAGGCCTCCGAGAACCAGGACGACATCCTGCGCGACCGGCGCTCGCGGACCCGGATGCAGGTCGTCATCATCATCATGACATACATCACGCTGCTGGGGGTGATGGCGATCCTGAAGGTGAAGTTCCTCGACGTGATGGCCGGGCTCGCCTCGCAGGCCTCCGGCGGGGGTGGGAGCGGCGGACAGTTCGGTGGCAACGTCGACACCGACCTGCTGACGCTGCTGTTCTTCCACGCCGTCACCCTGCAGGCGCTCATCTCCGGGTTCATCGCGGGCTACATCCGCGACGTCTCGATCCAGGCCGGCGTGAAGTTCGCGGTCGTCCTGCCGACCATCGCGCTGATCGTCTTCATGTTCATCTGATATGTTGGGGAGCGAGTCGCGATCGACGTTTATCCGTCGGCGCTTCCTCCCGGTCACCTGGAGAGACCGGGGGGACGGCGGGCGGGGCGGGGACGAGAGGGGGGACCGACCACGACCATGACCCGAACCGACCGCGGAGGGACGACGACCGACGACCGCGGACAGACGACGCTGGACTTCGCTGTCGGCGTGAGCGTCTTCCTGCTGACAGCCATCTTCGTCCTGACGTTCGTCCCCGGGATGCTGGAGCCGTTCGAGGAGAGCACGCAGGAGGAGATCTCGGCGGCCGACCGGATCGCGACCGAACTCGTCGAGGGGACGCTCGCGAGCCCCGACCGGCCGAACCTGCTCGACCGGGAGTGTACGGTGATCTTCTTCGAGTCGCGCGAGGACGGATACGATCCAGGGGGTGACGACGCCGAGAACGTCGACGACGACGGGACCTACGCCGAACCGTTCGGGACGGGGACGTACGGCGGCACCTGCAACTTCGAGGACGTCCCGCTCGACGAGCGGCTCGCGCTCACGACCGTCACCGACGCCCCACTGAACGTCCGCGTCAAGCTGGTCAGGGACCTGACGACTGCCAGTGCCGACGACCCCGACGGGCTGTATGGCGGCAACGACGAGGAGAGCGAAACCCTCTGTATCGATGCGAACAGCGCCAACCGGATCGTCGAGGGACACACGCCGTTCACCGGTGGCACGGAGTGTGACCTGACGGGCGGCGACGACGACGTCCTCTTCGCGCTCGGGCCGACACCGCCGTCGGGGTCGGAGTCGGTCGTCGTCGCCCGGCGGTTCGTCCGCGTCGAGGGGA
>JBEPXB010000306.1:0-4494 GCA_041642135.1 Halobacteriales archaeon
GCTCCGGTCGTTGCGCCGGAGGGCGACGTGGGCGTAGTGGAGGGTCACGCTGGAGATCACCAGGATGACCGTGTTCGCGATGACGAGGCTGCTGAAGATGTTCCCGCTGGAGACGAGTTCGGGGAGGTTCGTCCACGCGTCCGCGCGGATGAAGAAGTAGTAGACGAACCCGGCGCCGAACGTCGCCACCTCGGTCCCCAGGAACAGGAGCATGGCGAACTTCAGTCCCGAGCCGTGACCGTCGCCCTCCCAGAACGCCTTGACGAAGGCGTGGTAGACCCAGCCGTAGAGCCCGACCAGGAACAGCAGGACGGAGACGACGACCGCGAGCGGGCCGTACATCGGGTTCACCAGCGGGCTGTCACCGCGCGCGAGGACGAACAGCGCGGCGCCGACGTAGATGCCGGCCGCGCCGATCGCCGTGACGAACGGCCACCAGGAGGCCTCGCCGAACCCCCGCGGCCAGTCCTCGACCGCGGGCAGGTGGTGACCGCCCTCGTCCGATCCGTGACTCATACCCGCGACTAGCGAACCGTCGGAGAAAAACCCTCCTACTCGCGTCGGAGGTGCAGGGGTCGGAATCCCGACGGGGTTGCCGGATTCACGCCCCGTCCATCGACTTCCGGAAGCGGCGAGCGATGTGCGGGAAGTCGAGCGTCGGCCGGCTCTCGGGGTCGACCGGTTCGACACGGCAGGCGACGAGCGCCGCGCCGTCGTGTTCGAGGGCGTCGGCGTAGGCGTCGAGGAACGACTCGTCGGAGTCGGCCTCGAACGCCCGGAGCCCCACACCCTCCGCGACGGCCGCGAAGTCGACCAGTTCCGAGCCGGAGGGCTGGCCGCCCGTCGTCGCGAACTCGGCGTTGTCGAAGACGACGACGACGAGATTGGGTGGGTCGTGGCGGGCGACGGTCGCGAGCGCGCCGAGCGAGAGCAGCGTCGAGCCGTCGCCGTCGAGCACCGTCACCTGCTCGTCGGTCTCGAGCGCGATACCGAGTCCGACGGGCGTCGTCACGCCCATCGACCCCCAGAGGTAGCAGTTCCGGTCCCGGTCCTCGACGCCCGCGAGGACGTAGGAGGCGACCCCCAGGTTCGAGACGACGGCGGCGTCGGGCGTCGCCTCGAGGACCGCCGCCGTACACCGGAACTGGTCGGCCCTCGCGGGCCCCCCGTTCGGGTCGGTACCCGGATCAGAACTCATCCTTCGCCCCCGTGAGCGTCGACTCCAGCAGGACGGCGTACGGCTCGCGCGTCGAGAACGCGGTTCGGACGGCCATCCCGACGCGCCGGCCCGCCTCGGCGGGGTCCTCGAGACTGGTGTTGCGGACCCTGATGGCGTCGAGGACCTCCTCGAGGCCGTAGCCGAACGGGACCTGCGCGGCGTTGAACTCGTCGAGGTCGCCGCGGCGGGTCACGAGCGCGACCAGGGGGATCCGGGCGGGGACCGAGAGCGACGAGAACGCGTTGATCGTCGTCGCGAGGCCGCTCGATTGGCAGACCAGGGCGCCGCGGCCGCCGGCGAGCCACGTCCCCGAGAGGACGCCGACGCCCTCCTCCTCGCGGGAGAGCCGGGCCGTGTCGAACCGGTCGTCGGACTCGACGCGATCGAGGAGCGACGAGACGGCCGTGTCTGGCAGGTACGCGACGGTCGTGACGCCGTTCGCGGCGAGCGCGTCGACGACGTCACCTTCCCATGTCATGGTCGAACCCCGACCCCCCGGGTCTTTACTGCTGTGACTGTCGTCGCGTTATCGGTCGACACGGGCCCGGAGACCGGGAATCGAAGGACGCGAGGAAACGAGATGGGACGGACCGGTCGGCAGTAGGGGGTCCGGGAGGGATGAACCGAAACGGACGGAGCCGAGCGGGTCTACGAGCCGGACTCGTTGCCCTGGGACTGCTTCTGCTCCAGGTACTCCTGGTACTCCTCGTCGGAGACGACCGTCACCTTCCCGAGCATGTTCGAGTGGCCGACACCGCAGTACTCGGCGCAGTAGAGCTGGTAGGTGCCCTCCTCGTAGGCGACGGTCTTGATGGTGTTGTACTGGCCGGGGAACGCGTCCTGCTTGAGCCCGAGGTCGGGGACGTGGAACGCGTGGAGCCAGTCCGTCGAGGTGATGTGCAGGTAGACCGTCCGGTTCGCCGGGATGTAGAGCGGCTCGTCGTTCGTCGACAGCCCGGAGACGTTCGCCTCGTTGTACTTGTACGTCCAGAAGTACTTCTGGGCGACGACCTCGATCTGGACCGCGTCCGTCTCGGAGGGTTCGGGCCCGACCGCGCCCTCGAAGTCCTCGGCGACGGCTGCGGGCCCCGCGTTCGGGTTCGAGGCCGCGGTGACCCCGCCGATGGCCTCGACGCCGAGCACCTGGTAGGAGGCGACGCCGACGAACAGGAGGACGACGGCGGTAGCGACCGTCCAGGTGATCTCGAGTCGGCGGTTCTCCCTGGTCGGGACCGCCTCCTCGACGTTCGACTCGCGGAACCGGACGACCGTGTAGATGAGGATCGCTTCGACCAGGATGCTGATCGGGATGGCGACGTAGAGCAGCTTCTCGTTCAGCCCCCGGATGAGCTGTTCGTTGAGCGAAGTCTGCGCGGCCACCGGCTCGGCGAGCAGCGCGAGGAGCGCGAGGAACGGCAGACCGACCGTGGCCCGGGCCGCGGCTCGCTTCAGTTGCATATCCGGGGTTGGAATGGGTGCGGTAAGTACTTGCCGAATGGCGAGCGGGCGGGCGAAAACGCGGGTCATAAGTACGACCGCGTCCACGTGTGTGCAGAGGGACTCATGAAGCGTCTCACCCGGCTGCTCTCGGCCGCGGTCGTCGGCGTCTACCTCCTGGTCGTCGTGGGGGCGACCGCGGCGCTGGCCGACGCCGCACGGGCCTGCGGAACCTGGCCCGGGTGCTCGCTGGCCGGCCCCGTCGACCCGGCGCTTCTGGTCGCCGTCGGCCATCGCGTTGCGGCGGCTGTCGTGGGCGTGCTCGTCCTCGTCGCCGCCGTCGACGCCTGGCGGTCCGGAGCGTCGCGCCGCGTCCGGTGGGCGCTCGCCGCCGCCGTACTGCTGTATCCCGTCCAGGTCCTCGTCGGGGGCGCCGTCGCCGTCCTCGGGGCGCCCGCGCTCGTCTCCGGGGGCCACCTCCTCGTCGGGACGGCCATCTTCTCGGCGCTCGTGCTGGCGCTGGCCTGGCACCTCGAAGCCGAGACGGGCACCGACGACCGCCCGGAGGGGCGGCCCGGGCTCGCCGTCGGCGACGAGGAACCGGCCGGGCCCGTCGAGGTGCCGGAGCCGCCGTCGCCGGCCTACGACTCGATGCTCGCCCGGGCGAAGGGGACCGCGTGGGCGTACTTCCAGCTCACCAAGCCGCGGCTGATGTGGCTGCTCTGTCTCGTCGCTTCCGCGGGGATGGCGCTCGCCGCCGGCCCGGCCCTCTCGGTCGGGACGGTCGTCGCCACGCTCGGCGGGGGCGTCCTCGCCATCGGCGCCTCGGGAACGTTCAACCACGTCTTAGAGCGGGACGTCGACGCCCGGATGGACCGGACGAGCGACCGGCCCGTCGCGACCCACCAGGTGCCCGTGCGGAACGCGACCGTCTTCGGACTGACCCTGGCGGCGCTGTCGCTGGTCGCCTTCCTATCCGTGAACCTCCTCGCGGCCGTGCTCGGGCTGGTGGCGATCCTGTTCTACAGCGTCGTCTACACGCTGCTGCTCAAGCCCAACACCGTCCAGAACACCGTCATCGGCGGGCTGGCAGGGGCGCTCCCGGCGCTCATCGGCTGGGCCGCCGTCACCGGCGAGGTCGGCCTCCCCGGGCTCGCGCTCGCGGGCGTGGTCTTCCTCTGGACGCCGGCGCACTTCTACAACCTCGCGCTGGCCTACCGCGAGGACTACGAGCGCGGCGGCTTCCCGATGATGCCCGTCGTCCGCGGCGAGACCGAGACGCGCAAGCACGTCCTGCTCTACCTCGGCGCGACGCTACTCGGCGCGTCGGTCCTCTCGGCGCTGACGGATCTGGGGTGGCTATACGCGGTGACCACCGTCGGCCTCGGCGCGGTGTTCCTCGTCGCCGTCGTTCGCCTCCACTACGAGCGGGACGAGGGCGCGGCGTTCCGCGCCTTCCACGCCTCGAACGCCTACCTGGGACTGCTGTTGGTGGCCGTGGTCGTCGACTCGCTCGCGTTCTGATACCCGTCAGCAGGCGTGTTTGTGTTCCGGTGGATCGGCAGCCGAGTCAGCAGCAGTGGATACCGTCTCGAAAGCCCCCGGTCTCTCGACTCCCGGGGCTCGCTGCGCGCCTCGCTCACTCCGTTCGCTCGGTGCTTGCTTCGCCCGGGGTCGCCGAGAGACCGGCCCCTTTCAGTCCCACCCGATTGCCATCCGAGTAGCCGATCCGGGGAGGACTGATACGGTCGTGCGCAACCGTTTTCAGCGATCTCTGGGACGATCGGTGTCTCGAGACCGGTGGGACGGAACGAGGGGCCGTGAGGCGGCAAAGAATT
>JBEPXB010000307.1:0-4490 GCA_041642135.1 Halobacteriales archaeon
CCGTTCGGCATGACGACCGTCCTCCTCCCGCCGGTCGTGGCGGCGCTGTTCTCCCCCGCCGTCGGCGACGTCGTCCTCACCGGGAGCGTCCCGCTCGCCGAGTGGCTCCTCGACAAGGTGTTCTTCGTCGGCGGGTTCGACGAGTACCTCCGGACCAACTACGACCTCGACCAGTGGGGCGGGCTCGGGTACGTCATCCTGTGGTTCGTCATCGCCGTCCCGCTCGGCTGGATACTGGGGATACTCGTCTCGCTGGCGAACCTCGCCCGGCCGTCCGGGGAGGACGAGGAGGACACGCAGGGCGCGAACCCCGGCGCCGAGTAGCCCCGGACTTGAACACGGGCCACGACCGACTTGGGCGCGGGCGCGGCCCTTCCTGTCTGACCGGGATCTACAGCCTTATTCGGGCCCCGGACGTATCGCGGGTATGGAGTTCGATCTCACGACGACAGTGGGGATCTTTCTCGCGATCGTGGTCGTCGCTGTCGGCGGCCTCATCGTGGCTCCGATCCCGATGGCCCGGAGCACGATACTGATGATGGTCCTCCCCTCGGTGCTCGTCTTCGGCGCCGTCTGCCTGTTCCTCGGGACGAAGTACGGCGAGTACCGCGCGGCGCACTGAGCCGTCGCGGGCTCGTCCATCGGGTCGGACGCACCGCTCGTCCGTCGTATCGCCCGCCTCAAACGGCCGTCACTTCCCGCCCTCGCCGGACGCGGCCGCCTCGTAGCTCGCACGCACGTACCGCTCTATCTCCCCGAGGTCGGTCCCGTCGGTGGGGACCTGGACCCACTTGCGCACCGCCCGCCCGTTCGCGTCGAACGGCTCGGTCTCCCGCTCGGCCTCGAGGTCGGTGCGGACCTCCTCGGGGAGCCGCGTCAGCGCCACCGCGTCGGTCGTCAGGACCGCGAACACCTTCCCGTTCGCCCGGTAGGACGGACAGCCGAACATCGTCACCGTCGACACCTCCTCCTCCCACCCGCCGACCAGGTCGTCGAACGCCTCCCGGAGGCCAGCACCCGCTTGCTCGTCGAAGTACTGCATGACCGTATACACGTCGTCCGAGGATATGAACACACGTGTGACACGACCGGACACGGGAACCGAAGGCGGTTCGCGGTGGGATGCGACCGGTGGCGTGGTTATCCGGAGGGCTTTAACCGGAGGACGACTCACAGCCCGTCGATGTCCGACGGGAACGCCGCCCCGGTAGACTGGACCGAGAGCGGGGTCGACCCGTCCGAGGCGTTCGCGCTCCTCGCCGACGCCAACCGGTTCGACCTCGTCCGGGTCCTCGTCGAGGCCGAGCGCGACTCCCTCCCGTTCGGCGAACTCTACGAGCGCTCTGCCTTCGACGACAGCGGGCAGTTCAACTACCACCTGGACCAGCTCGTCGGGCCGTTCGTCCGGAAGACCGACGGGGACGAGCGAGCCGACGGAGCCGAGGGTTCGCGGGGCTCGGCGGACGGACGGTCCGCCGGCGAGTACGAGCCCCGCCACGCGGCGCTGATCGTCTACCGGCTCGCCGTGAGCGGCCTGCTCTCGGACCGGGGCGAGGCCGAGGTCACCGCGCTGGAGACCGCCTGTCCCCGGTGTGGGGACGGGGAACTGGTTGCGGTCTACGAGGGCGACCGGTTCTGGGTCCGCTGTCGGGACTGTGGGCGCCGGGCCGCGGTCGGCCCGTTCCCGCCCCGCGCGCTGGCGAACCACGACCCCGACCGGACTCCGGCCGCGTTCGATCGCTACGCGATGGGGCTGGTGGTCCGGGCCGTCGAGAACGTCTGTCCGTGGTGTGCCTCGCCGCTCTCGGCGTCGCTAGAGCGAGCCGACGAGGGGTGGCCGGCGGTCGACTGGGTCGTCTACCGCTCCTGTGACCACTGCCGGGGCTGGATCGCCACCCGCCTCCACGACCTGCTGCGGTTCCACCCCACCGTGGTCGCGTTCTACCACGACCACGGGGTCGACGTGCTCGGGAGTACCTTCTGGGAGGCCGAGGCGATGATGGCCGACCGGAGCGTCGACGTGGAGGGAGGCGACGAGTGGGCCGCCCGGGTCACGCTCGCACGCGACGGCGACGAACTCGAACTCGGGGTCGCCGAGGACCTGCGCGCCTCGACGGTCGAGGTTCTGGATCATGACGTCCCCTTGTGACGCCTCCCATCGCCGCGAATCCCCGCCGCTGCTGTACGGTGCGGGGTTACCAGCGTATCTACCCGCGGAGCGAAGCCCGTAGGGCCGAGCGGAGCGCAGTTTTTCCCCACGTTTTTCCGACGAGTGGTGCCCGACGCGAGCGTAGCGAGCGAGGGCACCCGAGGAGGAAAAAGTGGGCGGTCAGCGCATCAGCGACCGCATCTCACAGGAGAGCACGGTCGTTCCCTCACCGTTCACGACCTCGAGATCGTAGGTGATGACGCCCGTCCCGGGACCCGTCTCGCGCTCGTCCTTGTCGGTCACCTCGAGTTCGACGTGGATGGTGTCGCCGACGAAGACGGGCGCGCGGAAGCGGACCCGGTCGATGCCGTAGAACGCGACCACGGAGGCGCGCTCCTCGGGCGACCGTGCCTGCCAGATCAGGCCGGTCGCGGCCGAGAAGACGAACATCCCGTGGGCGATGCGCTCGCCGAACATCGAGTCGGCCATCCGCTCCTCGTCGGTGTGGAGGTGGTTGAAGTCACCCGAGACGCCTGCGAAGTTCGTAAGGTCGGACTCGGTGACGGTCCGGCCCTGGGTGCGGACTTCCCGACCGACCTCGATGTCGTGGAAGACGCTCGCCTCGGTGTCCGGGTCACCCATCTCCCAGTCCTCGCTCTCCCAGTCGGTCACGGTCACTCGTCCCCCCGAAACAGCCGGTAGGTCGTCCCGCCGGTCGCGACGACCTTCTCCTCGCCCTCGTGGCGGGCGGTGACCTCCGCCTCGGTGACGCCCACCGTCCGGCCGGACCTGACGACTTCGGCGGTCACCGTTATATCGCTCCGGGCGGGCCGGACGTAGCGGACGTTCAGGTCGGTGGTCGTGAGGCTCGCGTCCGTCGGGTGGTCCATCGTCGAGCGCAGCGCGAACGCCGAGGCGGTGTCGATCACCGTCGCGGCGATGCCGCCGTGGAGCGTCCCCGAGGAGATGTTCGCGAGCTTCTCGTCGAACGGCACCCGGAACGTCGCCCTCCCCGGTTCGACCGACTCGACCTCGAGGCCGAGCCACTGGAACAGCTCCATCCGGTCGACCGCCTCGAGCACCCGGGGGTCGATCTCCGAGGTGTCCGAGTTCGATCCGGTGTCGGCCCCGGACTCCGTATCGGCACCGCGGTCCGCGCCCATCTCAGTGCCCCTCGAACTCGGGCTCGCGGTCCTCCATGAACGCGCTCGCGCCCTCCATCATGTCGTCGGTCGTCAGCAGCAGGCCGAACGCCTGGGACTCCATCCGGAGGCCGGCGTCGATGTTCTCGTCGGCCCCCTCGTCCATGACCTCCTTGGCCATCCGCAGGGCGATGGGCGGCCCGTTCACGAGGTCGGAGACGAACTCCTCGACCGTCTCGTCGAACTCGTCGGCGTCGACGGCGCGGTTGATGAGCCCCCACTCCTCGGCCCGCTCGGCGTCGACGTGCTCGCCGCGGAAGACGAGTTCCTTCGCGCGGGCCTCGGTGAGCATCCGCATCGCCCGCTGGGTGCCGCCGCCCCCGGGGATGAGTCCGAGGTTGATCTCGGGGAAGCCGAACTCCGAGTCCTCGGTGGCGATCCGCAGGTCACAGGCCATCGCGATCTCGAGGCCGCCGCCGAGGCAGAACCCCTGTATCTTCGCGAGCGTGGGCCGCGGGAACTCGGCGACCGTCTCGAAGACGGGCGTGACGTCGACGCTCGCCGGCTCCATCCCGGCGAATCCCGTGATATCCGCGCCGGCACAGAACGCCCGGTCGCCCGCCCCCTCGAACGTCACCGCCCGGACCTCGTCGGTGTCGACGTGTTCGAGCAGGTGGACGATCTCGTCCATCAGGTTCTGGTTCAGGGCGTTCAGCCGCTCCGGCCTGTCGAGTTCGATCTCGAGCAGGCCCTCCTCGGAGAGCGAGTGGTTGAGCGTCTGGTAGTCACGCTCGCCCGCGTCGCCGTACTCGTAGAACCCCTCGCCGGCGTCCTCGCCGGTCCGCCCCGACTCGACGAGCTCGACGAGATACGGGTGGGGCTCGTAGCGCTCCTCGCCGTACTCCTCGTGGAGGTCGCGGAGCTTCTCGAGCACGTTATCGAGGCCCATCTTGTCCCCGCGTCGGCAGGGGCCCTCGGGGAAGCCGGTCCCGAGGCGCATCCCGGTGTCAACGGCCTCGGGGGTGGCGACGTCCTCGCCGACGATACGGGCCGCCTCGTTGATGATGAGGGCCTCGACGCGGAACGTGTCGAACCCCTCGCCGTCCTCCGGCTGGTAGTCCGCGCCGTCGCCGTCCTCGTAGTCGTAGAACCCCTCGCCGGTCTTCTGGCCCAGCTCGCCGGCCTCCTCCTTCTCCTTC
>JBEPXB010000308.1:0-4489 GCA_041642135.1 Halobacteriales archaeon
TGTCGCGTAGCCGAGGGTCAGGGCGGTGATGACGAACCCGACGGAGACCGGCGAGAGGGCGAACGCGTCGCGCAGGAGCGGCGTTCCGGCGAACACGGCGTAGTAGCAGAGGCTCGCCGCGACGTGCCAGGCCGTTATCAGCGCGACGAGCCTCCGATAGCGGTTCGTCATGGGGGACGTGCGACGGGACCTGGCCCGAAGCGCCCATAACTCTGTCCGTGACGGGCGGGGCGAGTCCGTAGCGGAACGACAACGGCCGGGGAGCGTCACCGATGCGAGAACCTTTTTGAGTGTGTTGTGCGATAGCCCCACACATCACATGGAAGGCAACGTCATGCATGGAATCGGCGGGCACGGGAGCGGTGAGTGACCGGATGTCCTTCGAGACCATCGAGGGCCGCGACGCCGTCCCGAACGAGCTCGTCGGGTCCGCGGTCCAGCGCCGGGAGGACCCCCACCTCATCACCGGCGACGCCGAGTACACCGACGACCTCCAGTACCCGGGGGAGGTCCACCTCGCGCTGCTCGGCAGCCAGTACGGCCACGCGAGGGTCGAGTCGATAGACACGAGCGACGCGGCGGCGATGGACGGCGTCCTCGCGACGGTCACCTGGGCGGACGTCGAGGCCTCGGACGCCCCGGGCTACATGCGGGTCGACAACCCCTCCGGGTCGGAGGAGTCGGACACCGACACCGGCTCGACCGCCCCGAAACACCCGATGCTGGCCGACGGGAAGGTCACTTACCAGGGCCAGCCGGTGGCGGCCGTCGTCGCCGAAGATCGGTACAGGGCCCACGACGCGCTCTCGGCCATCGACGTCGAGTACGAGCGTCTCGACGCCGTGATCGACCCGATGGAAGCGATGGACGACGATGCCCCGCAGATCCACGACATCGCGCCCGGGAACGTCGCGTTCGACTGGGACACCGGCGACGAGGCGGCGGCCGAGGCCGCGCTCGAGGACGCGGACAACGTCGTCGAGATGGATCTCGAGATAAACCGCGTGAGCCCGACGGCGATGGAGCCCCGGGCCGCGGTCGCCCAGTACCGCGGTTCGGACGACGAGCTGTTCGTCGAGCTGTCGACGCAGAACCCCCATCGGGTCCAGGAGGACCTCGCGATGACGCTCGGACTCCCGGACCACCACATCCGGGTCCGACCGCCGGACGTCGGCGGCGGGTTCGGCGCGAAGCTCTGGCCCTACACCGGCCACCTGCTCGCGGGCTGGTGTGCGATGCAGCTCGAACGGCCGGTGAAGTGGGTCGCCCCCCGGACCGAGGACTTCCAGTCGATGATCCACGCCCGTCACCACCTCGTCAGCGCAAAGGCCGCCGTCGACGACGACGGCACCCTCCGCGGGTTCCGCGCCGACACCACCGTCCCCGTGGGCGGGTTCCTCGTCCCCGGCGGGTCGGGCGTCCCGACCAATCTGGGCGTGATGGCCAACGGCCAGTACGACGTTCCCGGCGCCTACGTCCACACGAGGGGCGCGTTCACCAACACCGCGCCTCTCTCCGCGTACCGTGGCGCGGGCCGCCCGGAGGCGACCTACTTCATCGAGCGGCTGATCGAGACGGTCACCCGCGAACTCGACATGGACCCGGTCGAGTTCCGGCGGAAGAACTTCATCCAGCCCGAGGAGTTCCCGTTCGAGACGGGCCTCGGGCGGACCTACGACTCCGGCGAGTACGAGAAAACCCTGGATCGGGCGCTCGAACTCGTCGGCTACGAGGACTTCCGCGAGCGCCAGGAACGAGCGCGCGAGGAGGGCCGCTACCTCGGGCTCGGCCTCTCGTGTTACGTCGAGGCCTGCGGCGCCGCCCCAGGCATGTTCGAGACCGGCGTCGTCCACGTCAGGCCCTCCGGCAAGGTGATCGTCAGGACCGGCACCGCCGAGATCGGGACGGGCCACCGCACGGCGTACACGCAGATCGTCGCCGACGCGCTGGGCGTGCCGTTCGACGACGTCGAGGTCCTGGAGGGCGACACCGCGGAGGTCTCCGACGGGCACGGCACCGGCGGGAGCCGCGCCATGCCCGTCGGCGGCAGCGCGCTCGAGGAGAGCGCCGGGAAGGTGATCGAGAAGGCCCGCGAGATCGCCGGCCACCGGCTCGAGGCCGCGGCGGCGGACCTCGAGTTCGAGAACGGCGAGTTCGCCGTCAGGGGCGCCCCGAGCCGGTCGATGACCCTCTCGGAGGTCGCGGAGGTGGCCTACGAGGGCGCCAGCGCGCTCCCCGACGGGATGGAGCCGGGGCTCGAGGCCACCACCTACTTCGATCCCTCGAACTACACCTTCCCGTTCGGGACCCACGTCGCGGTCGTCGAGGTCGACCCCGACTCGGGCGAGATCGAGTTCGAGCGGTACGTCGCCGTCGACGACGTCGGCAGGCAGATCAACCCGAAGATCGTCGAGGGGCAGATCCACGGCGGCGTCGTCCAGGGGATCGGTCAGGCGCTCTACGAGGAGGCCGTCTACGACGGGAACGGGAACCTGCTGACGGGGTCGCTCCAGGACTACGCGATGCCGAAGGCCGAGCACGTCCCGGAGATGGAGTGGGACTCGACGGTCACCGAGAGCCCGGTCAACCCGCTGGGCGTGAAGGGGGTCGGCGAGGCCGGCGCCATCGGCGCGCCCCCCGCCGTGGTCAACGCCGTCGTCGACGCGCTCTCCCCGTTCGGCGTCGAGAACATCGACATGCCGCTCACCCCCGAGACGGTCTGGCGGGCGGTCCACGAGGCCGACTGACCGGGGCGGGGGCGAACCACCCGTTCACCCCGGAACGGGCGGCCCTCCGGTGGACGGGTCGGGACGAGCCGGGAAACGGGAACGTTCAGCGTCGGAGGTCCTCGAGCGAGACGTGGCCCTCCCGCACCGCGATCCGGAGCCGCTCCTCGCCGTGGAGTTCCTCCCAGTCGTCCGGGCGCTCTTCCTCCGGGACCTGCTCGGTGAGCTCGAGGAGGTCCTCGCGGAGGAAGTGGACGAACCCGCAGCCGCCCTCGCAGGTGCGCACCACCGAGGGGACGCGGAACTCGCGTTCGGTCGTCTCGCCACAGGTCGGACAGACGTACGTCTCTGTCACGGTCCCCCGGCGGTCGCCGACCGCCACGACCCGTCGTGTCCGGTCACGCCGCGATGCCGTCGTCGGCCTCGAGCAGTTCGTGGTAGCGGTTCCGGATGGTGACCTCGGAGATGTTGGCGACGTCGCTGACCTGGCTCTGGGTCACCTTCTCGTTGGTGAGGAGCGCGGCGGCGTACACCGCGGCGGCCGCCAGCCCCACCGGCGACTTCCCGGAGTGGATCCCCGCCTCCTTGGCGGACGTGAGCAGTTCGCGCGCGCGTCGTTCGGCCTCGTCGGAGAGGCCGAGGTCGCTGGCGAACCGGGGGACGTAGCTCTCGGGGTCGGCCGGCCTGATCTCCAGGCCGAGTTCGCGGACCACGTACCGGTACGTGCGGGCGATCTCGTCCTTCTCGACGCGGGAGACGCCGGTGATCTCGTCGAGCGAGCGCGGCGTCCCGGCCTGCCGGGCCGCGGCGTAGAGGCTGGCCGTCGAGACCCCCTCGATCGACCGGCCGGGGAGGAGGTCCTCGTCGAGCGCGCGGCGGTAGATGACGCTCGCGGTCTCGCGGACGTTCTCCGGGAGGCCCAGTGCGGAGGCCATCCGGTCGATCTCGCCGAGGGCCTGTTTGAGGTTGCGCTCTTTCGAATCCCTGGTGCGGAACCGCTCGTTCCAGGTTCGGAGGCGCTGCATCTTCTGGCGCTGCCGGTTCGAGAGCTGGCGGCCGTAGGCGTCCTTGTCCTGCCAGCCGATGTTCGTCGACAGCCCCTTGTCGTGCATCATGTTCGTCGTCGGCGCGCCGACCCGGGACTTCTGGTCCTTCTCGTTCGAGTCGAACGCGCGCCACTCGGGGCCGTGGTCGATCTCGTCCTCCTCGACGACGAGGCCGCACTCCGCACAGACCGTCTCGCCGTGCTCGGTGTCGCTCCGAAGGCGACCGCCACACTCCGGACAGACCAGTTCGTTTTCGTTCGAGTCCTCGGTTTCGGTCTCCGCGGGGTCGGACCGCTCGCCTCGCTCGCGCTGGAACCGCCTGACGTTGGTGTCGGACATTGGTGTGGGAAGGGCGGACGTATGGGAACTGCTGGGGAGAATCCGCTCGTATCTACGGGAAAGAGTCCGACCGACTTAAATTCTTCGACACGTTCCCGGATGGACTTTCCGGTACGTTTCGGCTCACCACCTGTTCGATCAGTTATCTTTCCCCGGATCGATGCGGGACCGCGGAGGGGCGCGTTCGATGCGGGACCGCGTGTGCGGGACGCCCGGGACTGGCCGCCACCGGGCATCCGAAATCCTTACCGCCGCGCCGGGCGGGTCCTCTGGTATGCCAGACCGCGTGGACGACCCGGAGGTCCGCCACGTCGCGAGCCTCGCGCGGGTCGACCTCGACGACGAGGAGGTCGAACTGTTCGCCGAGCAGTTCGCCGA
>JBEPXB010000309.1:0-4487 GCA_041642135.1 Halobacteriales archaeon
GCCGGGGCGCTCGGACCCAGCCTGCGGAACGTGATGCTCGCGCTCATCGTCACCTGGTGGCCGTGGTACGTCCGGCTCCTCCGGAGCGAGGTGAAAGAGGTCAAGGAGGCGGAGTTCGTCCAGGCCGTAGAGGGACTCGGCGCGAGCGACCTCAGGGTCATGTTCCGGCACCTGCTCCCCAACAGCATCACGAGCCTGCTCGTCCAGGCGACGATGGACATGGGCTGGGTCATCCTGGTCGCTGCCTCGCTGTCGTTCATCGGCATCGGCGCCTCCTCGCCCACGCCCGAGTGGGGGCTGATGGTCGCCAACGGCCGGGAGTTCATGCCGACTCACTGGTGGTACTCGGTGTTCCCCGGACTGTTCATCTTCGTCCTCGTGATGGGGTTCAACCTCATCGGAGACGGGCTGCGGGACATCCTCGACCCGCGCTCGCGGATGGAGTAGCTCCTCCCCGTCCCTTCCCGAGGAGGGGTTTGATAACGCCGCCCCGACAGGCCCGGGCATGGACACGGCCATCGTCGACACCACGCTGTTGACGTTCGCGGACGGGTCGCCCGGCATCGTCGAGGACGGCGCGGTCGGTATCGCCGGCGACGAGCTCGCCTACGTCGGTCCCACGTCGGGGTTCGACCCCGGGGACGCCGAGGAGGTGATCGACGGCTCCGGGCTGGTGACGATGCCGGGGCTCGTCGACGCGCACGTCCACAGCCGCCACACGCTCCTCCGGGGCGGCGCACAGGACCTGCCGGAGATCGAGTGGATGAACCGCGGCCTGGGCCCGCTCGCGGCCGCGGCCACGCCCGAAGACGACATCGCCGGTGCGCGTCTCGGGGTACTGGAGGCGACGCTCGCCGGCGCGACCACGATCGGCGAGTACGCCGCCGACGTGGGCGACCTCGTGGAGTCGGTCTACCGCCCGTTCGGGACCAGAGTGGTCGCCATCGAGACGATCAACGAGGTGCGCGAGGACCGCTCGGACCTCGGGCCGCGGGACCTCTACGAGTTCGACCGCGAGCGCGGCGAGCGGGGGCTCTCCCGCGCGAACGCGCTGTTCGAGGACTTCGGCGACGACCCGCTCGTGACGCCGATGTACGGCCCGCAGGCGCTGGACATGATCTCCCCCGAACTCCTCGAGCGCGTCCACGACGCCGCGAGCGAGCGCGACGCGCGGGTCCACATGCACGTCGCCCAGGGCGAGCGCGAAGCCATCCAGATCGAGGAGCGCTACGGCGCCGAGGAGACGACGGTCTCCACCCTCGACGAACTCGGTCTGCTCGGGCCGGACCTGGTCGCGGCCCACTGTCACGGGACGACGCACGAGGAGCGCGAGCGGATGGTCGAGGCGGGAGCGAGTATGGTCGGCTGTCCGAGTTCGATCGCCGCCATCGACGGGATCGTGCCGCCCATGGCGGGCTACGCCGGCCTCGGCGGGACCGTCGGCCTCGGGACCGACCAGGCCCCCGGGCCGGGCCATCACGATATGTTCCGCGAGACGCGCACGGCGGCGGTGCTCTCGAAGACGGACGCGACCGACCCGACCGCGATGCCGGCCTGGGAGGCCCTCGAACTGGCGACCGTCGGCGGGGCCCGCGCGCTCGGCATCGAGAACCGGGTTGGAACGCTCGAGGTCGGCAAGCAGGCCGACCTGATCACCGTCGACGTGACCGCCCCGGGGGTCGCGCCCACGGTCGACTACCCGTTCCACACCGTCGTCCCGAACCTCGTCCACTCGACGACCGGCCGGGAAGTCCGGGACGTGTTCGTCGGGGGAGAGCGGCTCGTCGCCGACCGCGAGTTCCTCCCGGCCGACGCGGACGAAATCGTCAGCGAGGCCCGGGAGCGGGCGACCGATCTGTTCGAGCGCGCCGACGACGACTGGCGGGCGGCGGGCTCCGAACTCGTCGGTCACGTCGACGCGGGCCGACTCTGAGGGGACTCCAGCGTGGGGCGGCCGGGAACTATCCGCGTCCGAGCGGGGTCGTCATGCAGTGGATCCCCCCGGCCCCGTTCGTCAGTGCGCCACGGGGGAGCCCCTCGCCGTCGGGGAGGACCGTCACGCCCCGCTCCTTCAGCGTCTCGATCGTCGGGTTCAGTTCGGGTCGGTACTCGCCGTCCGGGCCGGGTTCGTACACCGGGATGACGCGCCCGCCCTCGACCGCCAGGAAGTTCGTCGGCCACCGTTCTTCCGGACTCACGTCGACGACGTCGTACCCCTGTCCCTCGAGGTAGTCGAGGGTGTTCGTCGAGCGCTCGAGCGTGTAGCCGTCCCCGTCGCGGGCGTACACGTCCACGGCCGCGTGGCGGGCGAGGTCAGTGTCGGCGACGGCCAGCCCCTCCGCGGCGACGTTGCACCACCCCAGCAGGTGCATCACCCGCGACTCGACGCCGTGTTCCTCGCGGAGCCGGCGGTCGGCCTCCAGGGGCGCCCGGACCAGACCGACCTCGTCGTAGCCGACCGCGCCGGCATCGAGGAGCTGTGTCCCGGCGTCGTAGCTCGTCCGGATCACCACCTCCTCGCCGTCGGCCTCCGCGGAGACGCCGAGCAGCGCGAACTCGCCGACCGGGAGGAACTCGCCCCCCTCCAGCGGCTCGCCCGACATCTCGTGGGCGAACTCCGCCCCGACGGCCTCCCACGCCCGACGGACGATCGGGATCTCGGGCTGCCGGACCGACTCGTACATCTCGCAGAGCACCGGCCCACGGTCGCCAACGAGAGCCGTGTCGCGCTGGAAGAAGACGTTCGAGATCGGTCGCTCGACGTGGAGGTCCGTCACCGCGTCGGGGTGGCGCTCGAGCCGCGCCCGCGAGAGCACCAGCTGGAGTTTCTCGCGGGGCTCGAACGAGTCGAGCACCGCCTCGAGGTCCACCTCGTCCGGGACGGTGGCGTACTCGGCCACGAGCTCGTCGAGGTACCCACCCGACTCGAGGTCGTCGGCGAGCTGGTGGACCTCGACGCCGGCCGCCTCCAGTGTCTCGACGATCCGCTCGTGTTCGCGCCGGGCCCGGTCGGGCGGCACGTGGGTATCGAAGAGGTTCGGCCCGGGGTCGACGCTCCCGCTCCACAGCTCCAGACCAGGGGTGTGGACCCGGACCCCGGAGAGCGGGTCGAACTCCGCGTGTACCGTATGCGAGGTCATCCTCCCTAACCTCGGGGGAGACGGTCAAAAACCCGGGGGAAGCGACGCTTCCGGACGCCGGAGAGGTGACGCACGTCCCCGCTCCCGTAGTGGCCGAGGAGGAGCCGGCGTCCGCTCGTATCCCGTCGCCGCTCACTCCTCGGCTGGCTCCTCCTCGCGGACGGGGGTGTCGTCGACCCGGCGGCCGATGTCGAGGTGGTAATGCCGCAGGACGTCGCGACCGAGCAGGAGCGAGTGGGTCATGTGCGAGCGGTCCTCGACGTTCGCCTCGACGGTGTGCTGTGTCCCCGCGACGGCCACCACGAGATCGACGACCGGTCGGGGGCGGCTCTCCGTACTCGAGCCGGAACGGACCCGGCTCACCGTGTGGATCGGTCCGGCACCTATCTCCGCCGCCAGCTGGAGGTCGATGCTCGTCCGGGCGGCGCCGGTGTCGGACTTGCCGACGACCGTCCGGGTGCCGCTGGTCCCGCTGACGACCACCCGTTCGGTGAACCCGAGGACGACCGGCTCGTCGAACGCCTCCGATTCGGGTATCGGCTTGCAGGAGGGCGTCGAGTCGTCGAGGGTGGCGCTGAGCTCCCGGACCCGATCGTCGTCGACGGTACCGCCCGCGTGCTCGATGGCGAGCTTGGCGATGTGCGGCGCCGGCGAGCGCCCGGTCGCCCGGTAGAGCCCCTTGAACCCCGCGGTGGGGTTCACCTCGAGGACGTACCAGCCGTCGTCGCCCTCGATGAGATCGACCCCGGCGTAGTCGAGGCCGAGGACCTCGGCCGACCGGAGCGCCTGGCGCTTCGCGTCCGACGGGAGGTCCTCGGTGGCGTCCTCGACGGCGCCGCCACGAGCGACGTTCGTTCGCCAGTCGCCCTCGGCGGCGACCCGGTACATCGCCCCGACGACCTCGCCCCCGACGACGTACACCCGGAGGTCGCGCGGGCGCTCCTCGCCCTCGCGGCCGACGAGTTCCTGCAGAAACGCCCGGCGACGGCCGACCTTCGCCGTGAGCGTCTCGCTCGTGTCGACCTTCCAGGCGCCGCCGCCGTGCGTCCCGATGGCCGTCTTGTACACCGCCTCGGGGCCGAATTCCTCGCGGAGGCGGTTGAGCCGGTCGGCGCTGAGCGCCAGCAGCGTCCGTGGGAGGCGGACGGTCTCGTCCGCCTCCGCCCCGGCGGTCGCCGACAGCACGGCGGCCGCGGCCGTCTTGTGCGCCGCCCGCGCCGTCGCGTCCGGCGGGTTCAGCATCGGTCGGAGGGCAGCCAGCGTCCGGGCGATCCCCTGCTCCTCCGTCGGCTGGTCGGTGTTCGACAGCAGCAGCCTGTTGGCGACGACGTCCACGTCCGGTTCGAG
>JBEPXB010000310.1:0-4482 GCA_041642135.1 Halobacteriales archaeon
CGTCATCGGGCGACGTGGGCGGAGCGCCGACAAAAGCCTGTTCCCGCTCCAGGGGCATCCGGGGCCCCAACGTTATCACCTACCACCGAGAGTGACCCCCATGACGGACCTCATCGAGACCTCCGCGATCGAGCTGGCGCGGCGAGTTCGTGCGGGCGACCTCTCGCCGACCGAAGTGATCGAGGCACACCTCGACCGCATAGACGCGATGGACGGGGAGATCAACGCGTTCGTGACGGTCACCGCCGAGATGGCGCGAGAGGAGGCGGCGGAGATCGAACGGGCAGTCGAGCGGGGCGCGGACCCCGGCCCGCTGGCGGGCGTCCCGGTCGCCGTGAAGGACCTCGAGGACGTCGCCGGCGTGCGGACGACGTTCGGGTCGAAGCCACTGGCGGACACCGTCGCCGAGGAGACGTCGCTGTTCGTCGAGCGACTCCGCGATGCGGGTGCCGTCGTCATCGGGAAGACCAACACGCCGGAGTTCGGCCACAAGGGGACGACCGACAACCTCGTGACGGGTGCGACGGGGACGCCGTTCGACCCGTCGCGCAACGCGGGCGGCTCCTCCGGCGGGAGCGCGGCGGCCGTCGCCGCGCGGATGGTGCCCATCGCGCAGGGCTCCGACGGCGGCGGGTCGGTCCGTATCCCCTCGGCGTGGTGTGGCGTCTACGGCCTCAAGCCCACCTACCGGCGGATCCCACGGCCGAGCGAGCCGGACGCCTTCTCGCACACGCCGTTCTCACAACTGGGCCCCCACGCCCGAACGGTCGAGGACGCCGCGCTGATGCTCGACGTGATGGCGGGGCCGGGGCCGGGCGACCCGTTCGTCGCACCCGACGACGGGACCGACTACCTCGGGGCGCTCGAACGCGACGTCTCGGACCTCCGGATCGCGTACTGTCCCGACCTCGGCACGTTCCCGCTCGACGAGCGCGTCCGGGACGTCGTCGACGACGCGGTCGGGGCGTTCGAGGAGTGCGGCGCGACCGTCGAGCGGGTCGAGAGCGTCTTCGAGCACTCGCACACGGAGCTCTATGACTCCTGGATGACCGGGTGGTTGGTGAAGTTCGGCGCGCTGGCCGAGAACCTCCGGGAGTCCGAGGGCGTCGACTACCTCGGCACCGACCGGGAGGACACGACGCCAGCGTTCGCGGACGCCATCGAGACGGGAAACGATATCTCCGGTGTCGCGTACAAGCGCGCGGACAACGTCCGCACGTCGGCGTTCCTCTCGGTCCAGAACCTGCTCGCCGACTACGATCTCCTCGCGTCGGCGACGCTCGCCGTCCCGCCGGTCGAGAACCGCGACGACGGGAACACCGTCGGCCCGAGGGAGATAGACGGCGAGCCGGTCGACCCGCTCGTCGGCTGGTGTCTCACCTACCCGTTCAACATGACGGGCCACCCGTCGGCGTCCATCCCCGCCGGTCTCGACGACGACGGCCTCCCCGTCGGGCTCCAGTTGACGGGCCGTCGCTTCGAGGACGGGACGGTGCTCGCCGCGAGCGCCGCGTTCGAGCGCGAACGACCCTGGCTGGACACCTACGACGCCATCTGACGGTCGGGCCGACGCACGGAACCGAAGTGGCCGACACCACGCAAGCTTGAACTCGGGGACCGCTGAAGGCCGGGCATGAACGTCGAGCGGATCGGTGTCCACGAGTCGGTCGAACTTGTTTTCCCGCCGAACGAACTCCGCGAGTTCCTCGCCGACGACGGCCCGGAAGTCGTGGTCGTCGGTGACGACCCGGAGGACCTCGGGGTGTGCGACGCGCTGGTGACGCTCGCGTGGGACGAAACGTTCCTGGATGCGGACCTCGACTGGATACACTCCATTCAGGCCGGAGTCGATCGCTTCCCGTTCGACGAACTCGAAGACCACGGCGTCGTTCTCACCAACAGTACGGGCATCCACGGCGAGAGCGTCGGCGAGACCGTAGTCGGGTACATGCTGACGTTCGCCAGGCGGCTCCACGTCTACGGGCGGAACCAGCGCGAACACGCCTGGGAGCACCCGCCGTGGGACGAGCCGTTCACCCTCAATGGACTGTCGGTCTGTGTCGTCGGGCTGGGGACGCTCGGACGCGGTATCGCCTCGCGAGCGGCAGCGCTCGGGATGCGCGTGACGGGCGTCAAGCGGACGGTCGAGTCCGTCCCGGACGTCACGCGAGTCTACTCGAACGAGGACCTCCTCGAGGCCGTCGAGGGGGCGGACTTCGTCGCCCTCGCCTGCCCGCTCACCGAGGAGACCCACCACCTCGTCGACGAGGAGGTCCTCGCGAGGATGGACGAGGACACGTACCTGATCAACGTCGCACGGGGATCGGTCGTCGACGAACCCGCACTCGTCGCGGCCCTGGAGGGCGGGGAGATAGCGGGCGCCGCCCTCGACGTGTTCGAGGAGGAACCGCTCCCCGAGGACTCGCCGCTGTGGGACATGGAGGAGGTGCTCGTCACCCCACACCGCGCCGCGGCGACCTGGGAGTACTACCAGCTGGTCGGGGACCTGGTCCGCGAGAACGTCGAGCGTGTCGGTCGAGGCGAGGGGATGGTCAACCAGGTCGTGTGACGGCTCCGGGGTCCTACACCGCGTCTGCCAGGCGGCGCTATCTAACTGCAACCCCTGAAATCCCCGGATTCGTCCCCTCCACGGTCCGGTCGGCCCAGAAAGGGTTTCCCGCGGCCGTCACATCGTTGGCCACCTCGATGACACCGGCTTTCGACCCTCGGTCGACGCGGCGGAGGCTCCTCCGAACGGCGTTCGGACCGAGTACGGGCGGGTTCGCCGGGTGCCAGTCTCGACCGCGGTCGGGCCGACGAAACACCGGCGAGCCGTCCTCGTCCGCTCAGAGCGTGACGACGATCTCCCCGTCACGAACCTCGACGGGGTAGGACGGGAGGAACGCCGACCGTTTCGAGAGGCAGTCCCCGGAGTCGACGTCGTACTCCCAGCCGTGCCAGGGACACATGAGGACCTCACCCTCGCGCGACCACGAGAGGGAAGTCTCCCCGGTGTCGCGGTCGTAGTCCGCCTCGACTGTCCCGGTGAGGTTCCCCTCGCAGATCGGCCCTCCCTGATGGCGACACCAGTTGAGGTACGCGCGGTACTCGCCACCGAGGTTGAAGACGGCGATCTCCCGGCCCTTCAGTTCGGTGACGAGCCGCTCGCCCTCGCCGACCTCCTCGGCGGCACCGACCACGAACTCCGTCATATGTCGAGACCGAACGCCTCTTTGGCGGTCCCCGAAAGCACCCGCTCGCGGTCCTCCTTCGCGTAGAACTGTCGAAGATGCCCGTCGAGCGCGTCCGGGTGGTCGAAGTCCCAGTGGGGATAGTCCGTCGCGAGCATCAGCCGGTCCGTCCCGAGGATGTCGATGATGGACTTCAGATGGGCGGGGTCGTTCGGCTCGCCGATGGGCTGGCTGGCGAAGTAGAACTGCTCCCGGATGTACTCCTCGGGGCTCTTCTCCAGCAGGGGTGCCTCGCGCCGGCGCATCCCGTACTCCTTGTTCCAGCGGAACATCATGTACGGCACCCACGAGATGCCTGCCTCGAGGAACGTGAAGTTGAGGTCGGGGAACTTCTCGGGCACGCCGTTCACCAGCAGACTCGACACCGTGAGCATGTGCGCCCACGGGTGCGCGAGGACGTGCGTCGCGGCGAACCGGTCGATGGCGTTGTCCTGGATGGGGAAGTCGCGGGCGAACGGTGCGCCCGCCGAGGCGTGGAAGGCGATGTGGAGGTCGTTGTCCTCGGCAGCGCGGTAGATGGGGTCGAAGTCGGGGTTGCCGAGCGGGAGGTGTGCGCCACTATTCAAAACGTAGACGCCGACCATCTTCTCCTCGCTCGCCATGCGGTCGATCTCCTCGGCCGCCCTCTCGGGCTTCTGAGTGGCCACCGAGATCAACCCGCGGAAGTGGTCGTAGTGGTCGAGGTAGTGCTCCATGATGTAGTCGTTGTAGGCGTACATCATGTTGACCGCCTTGTCCGACTCGGGGACCGACGCGAGCACCGGGAAGGCGTTGATGATGGGGTAGTCGACGTTGAACCCCTCGCAGACCTTCTCGTTCAGCGTGTCGGCGTCCGGGAGCGTCTCCTTGATGATGTTCCCGCCCATGTACCGGTCCCAGCCGCTCCGATTGACGGGGGTGTAGGTTGGGTTCTTGATCGAACTCCGGTACGGTTCGTCGCAGTAGTCCGCGAGGTCCTCGAGCGGGATCCGAAGATGGACGTCCGCGTCGACCACCGTGTGCTTCGTCAGGGGGCTCTGCTCGGCACGTGTTGCCATGTCGGGGAGCGTGGGCGAGCGGGCGTAAATAGGTTCGTCCCGTAGTGAGGGTGTGGCCGGTCACTGGCCGACCGGAACTACTCCTCGAGCGCCTCCTCGACGGCCCGCTCGAACTCCGTGGAGGGCATCTCGTAGACGGTGTTTCCGTGTTCGTCGCGGCGTCTGCCGATGCCGAACAGTCGTTCGCCGTCGGC
>JBEPXB010000311.1:0-4478 GCA_041642135.1 Halobacteriales archaeon
CGGACGAAGGCTCATACGGACGGTCGAATTCCGTTGCGACCGTCCGTATCAGTGTTCGCCTGGGAACGCGGCGTTCTCCCCGTCGACGCAGTTGCGGAGCCGCCGGCCACAGAACGGGTCGAACGTGAGCGGTGCGGTCGAGGAAACGTCCGTCGTCGGTTCGTCGGTCGGCGCCGCCCAGCGGTCCGACCGCCCGATGGCGGTGGTCCCCGGGCGCGTCCGATGGTCAGTCCTCGTTCGGGTATTCGTCTCGGTCCCGGCCGCCGACCGCGTCTCGGCCGCCGCAGGGGTCGTGGACCCCGTCGGTGTCGTCGTGCTCATCTCAGTCGCCCCGCGTCGGTGTCGGTCGCTCGGAACCGACAGGACGGGCCGTCGGATCCGGTCGCGGACCGCGGCCCGGCCGCGTCGTCCGTTCGTTCGACTCGGGGGGGCGCTCCGTGTCGGCCGGGGGTTCCGGGTCGGTCGGGTCGTCGGTTCGGGCGGGACGGAGCGTCTCGATGTGGGCCGTCGGTCGGCCGTGTCGGGGGTCGATCGGCATCTGTAGTGTGGTGTCGTGTCGGGGGGCGTTCGGCAGTCGTCGCTACGGTCGGCGGAGAAGGATCAGTGTACGCGTACGACGACTGGCATGTACACCCCACTCCAGCCGGATCCATCATAAACGTTCCTGTTGGAACGTCGTCCGACCCCGGGTACGACGGTAGTCGGTTCGAAGTGTCCAAAGTATCTAGAGAGGTGGTTTGAAACCCTCTGGGTACCCAGCATGGGACGACGAGGGCAGATCTCTCCCCCCTGAAAGAACCCTCGTCACGACACTTTCTGCGTCCCGATGGTGACGGGGCGACCGACGTGTCCGCGGCAGAGGCGTTCAACCGACACGTCCGCCGCGTGCCGGGATCGCTGGCGACTACTCCGTCCGCCCGTGTGTCCAGCCCTGGTCAGGGAGAGGTTCGCCGTCGAGCAGGACGCCGGCATCCGTGACCGTTCCGACGCGGACGAGATCGGTCGGACACGCCTCCCGCGCGGCCGCGAGACGGCTCTCCGGCATCGTACAGACGAGTTCGAAGTCCTCGCCGAACGTCGTCGCCAGCTCGAGCACCTCCCGCTCGTCGTCGGTCACGTCCAGCACGGCGGGGTCGACGGGGAGTGCCGAGGCGTCGACATCGAATCCGCATCCCGACGCCTCGGCGAGCTGGTGTAGCGACCGGGCGAGCCCGTCGCTCGAATCCATCATCGCCGTCGCGTGCGGGGCGAGGGCGACCCCGTCGGCCACGCGGGGAGTGAACCGGAACAGGTCGTTCGCCCGCTCGACCTCCTTCGCTCGGAACAGTTCGAGGGCGGCGGCCGACCGGCCGAGCGTCCCCGTCACGCAGAGCGCGTCCCCCGGTTCGGCGCCCGAGCGCCACACGGGCGCGTCGGTCTCGCCGAGCGCCGTCGTAGCGACCGTGAACTCCTCGTGGCCGTCGAGGTCGCCCCCGACGTACTCGGCGCCGACCGCCTCGCAGACCTCGCAGGCGCCGTCGACGAACGCGCCGAGTTCGTCGGGGTCGAAGGTGGGCGCGCCGTAGACGGCCACCGCGGCGGTCGCGCGGGCGCCCATCGCCGCCACGTCCGAGAGGGACGCTCCAACGGCCCGCCAGCCGGCGGTGTACCTGGTCGTCCCGTCCGGGAAGTCCGTCGTCTCGTGGAGCATGTCCGTGGTCACGACGGTCCCGTCGACGACCGCGGCGTCGTCGCCGGCCCGGTCGAGCCGGTCGCCGAGCACGCGGAGGGCGGCCCGTTCGTCCATGCCGGGCGGTCGGGCGGCGGGCACTTGACTCCGACCGTCCGCGCGGCCCCCGGGGACCGCTCCGGCGGCCCGGCCACGGCGATCGAACCCCCTCGGGCCCCTTCGGAGGCTTCAAGCGCCGGGCCCTCGCTCCTGTGGAACATGGACGTCGACTGGCGGACGACGCTCGTCGGCTTCGGGGCCGCGCTGGTCGTCCTCGGTCTCCTCGTCGGACTCGTCGGAGTCGGCCGCGTCCTCGACGCGCTCTCGCAGGCCGAGCCGACGGTCCTCGCGGGGGTCCTCGCGGTCGCCGTCGTCTGGATGACCGCGTGGGGTCTCTCGCTGCGGACGGTGCTCGGGGTCCTCGGGTCCGCGGTGTCCGCGCCGGTCGCCGTCCTCGTGTTCACGGCGGCGACGTTCGCCAACAACGTCACGCCGTTCGGGCAGGCCGGCGGCGAGCCCGTCACGGCACTGTTCATCTCGCGGGCGGCCGACACGGAGTACGAGACGGGGCTGGCGGCCATCGCGAGCGTCGACTCGCTCAACTTCGTGCCGTCGATACTGCTCGCGCTCGTCGGCATCGGCTACTTCTCCGTGACGGTCGCGTTCGGCCGCCGGCTCCAGTACGCCGCGGTCGCCGTCGCCGTGCTGGCAGTGGCCATCCCGGCCGCCGGCTACTATGCGTGGCGCAACCGCTACGAAGTCGAAGCCGGCGTCGTTCGCATGCTCACGCCCGTCATCCGGGGGCTCGGCCGGGTGCTCCCCCGCCGCTCCCCGCCCGATGTCCACGTCATCGAGGCGCGGATCGAGGGGTTCTTCCACGCCATCGAGCGGGTGACCGGGGACCGCCGGGGGCTGGTGACGGCGCTCGGCTTCTCGACCCTCGGGTGGCTCTGTCTCGCGGGGTCGCTCTGGCTCTCGCTCTACTCGCTCGGCTACACCGTCCCGTTCGCCGCGACGCTCGTCGTCGTCCCCGTGGGGGCCATCGCGGGCATCACGCCCCTCCCTGGCGGCCTCGGCGGCGTCGAGGCGGTGCTCGTCGCCATGCTGGTCCCGACGACGGGCGTGACCGTCGCCGCCGCGACCGCCGCCGTCGTCCTCCACCGCACAGCCACGTACTGGCTCCCGGTGCTGGTCGGCGGTGGGACCGCCGCCGCCATCGGGGCCGGCGGGGTGCTGCCGACCCGGGAGGAGCACACCCGGGAGGACGACTGATACGGTCGTGCGTCGTCTTTTACCGGCGCTAACCGACCCCGTCCGGGTGATCGCCGGTACATCGGTACGCACGACCGTATGAGACCGTCCCCGGCGCGGGGATCGGGAGCGATCCACACGCGTCCGACCGCGTACCAACAGCGTTAAACGCGGTCCGAGGGTACGCTTCGGGCAATGACGACGCTCTTCGACGTTCCGGCGGACGCCCTCATCGAGGCCGTCGCCGCGGAGATCGCGGACGAGATCGAGGAACCGGACTGGGCGGCCTACACGAAGACCGGCGTGGGTCGCGAACTGCCGCCCGAACAGGAGGACTTCTGGTCGATCCGTGCGGCCAGCCTCCTCCGGAAGGTCGCCATCGACGGCCCCATCGGCGTCGGTCGGCTGCGGGAGGCCTACGGCGACTCGAAGCAGGGCTCGACGCGCTACCGGACCCGACCGGACATGAAGAGCGAGGCCTCGGGGAAGATCATCCGGACGATCCTCCAGCAGTTAGAGGACGCGGGCTACGTGGTCAACCAGAGCGGCGGCCGCTCGCTCTCCGGGGAGGGCCGGGCGCTGCTCGACCGCGTCGCCGGCGAGGTCATGGAGGACCTCGACCGACCGGACCTCGAGCGCTACGCGTAGATACCCGTAACCGTTTTCGACGGGGCGCGACAATGACCGGACAGCCATGAGTGGAAACGAGGACGACATCGAGGAACTGCGGCAGAAGAAGATGGAACAGCTCCAGGAGCAGGCCCAAGGGGGCGGGCAGGGTCAGGTCGACGAGGAGGAGCTCCAGCGCCAGCAGGAGCAGGCCGAGGCGCAGAAACAGGCCGTCCTCCGCCAGCACCTCACCGACGGGGCGCGAAAGCGGCTCAACACGGTGAAGATGTCCAAGCCGGAGTTCGGCGAACAGGTCGAACAGCAGGTCGTCGCGCTCGCCCAGTCCGGCCGCCTCGGCGACCGCATCGACGAGGAGCAGATGAAGTCGCTGCTGAAGGAGCTCCAGCCCGACGACGACGGGTTCAACATCCGGCGGCGGTAGCGGGGCCCCGGTGGTCCCTCCGGCCCCCCGCGTCGCGGTGCTGTTCAGCGGCGGGAAGGACTCCGCGCTCGCGGCCGTCCTGCTCGAACCGTTCTACGAGGTGACGCTCGTCACCTGCGGGTTCGGCGCCACCGAGGCGCCCGCCCACGCCCGCGAGGCCGCCGGCGCGATCGGGTTCGACCACGAGGTGGCCGAACTCCCCCGCGAGGTCGCCGAGTCGGCCGTCGACCGCCTGCTCGCCGACGGCTACCCGAACGAGGCCATCCAGTCGGTCCACGAGGCGGCACTCGAACTGGTCGCCTCCGGTACCTGGGACGCCGTCGCGGACGGCACCCGGCGGGACGACCGGACGCCCTCGGTCCCGCCCTCGCTCGCACAGTCGGTCGAGGACCGCCACGGCGTCGACCACCTCGCGCCGCTGGCGGGGTTCGGCCGGCGGCCGGTCGACGGGCTCGTCGACCGGCACCT
>JBEPXB010000312.1:0-4476 GCA_041642135.1 Halobacteriales archaeon
GAGCAGTGCCTCGTCGTCTTCGGCCTGTATCGAGAGGTGTTCGGCGGCGTACTCCTCGGCGAACAGCACCGCCTCGGACATCGACCGGGCGAGGAACACCCCGGAGGCGCCGTTGTCGAGCGCCTCGCGGATGACGTCGGCTCGCTCGCGCTCGTCGACCTGCCGATCGACCGCCTCGCAGACCGCCTCGGCGACAGATCCGTCGTCCGTGACCGTCACGACCGAGGCGTTCGGGTCGTGTTCGGCCTGTGCGAGCACGTCGGCGGCGACGAGCTCCGGGTCGGCCGTGCCGTCGGCGAGGACGAGCACCTCGCTCGGCCCGGCGAGGAAGTCGATCTCGACGTCGCCGCGGACCTCGGCCTTCGCGGCGGTCACCCACGCGTTACCGGGCCCGACGACCTTCTGGACGGCGTTCACCGTCTCGGTGCCGTAGGCGAGCGCGGCGATGGCCTGTGCCCCGCCGGCCTGGTAGACCCGGTCCGCACCGGCGTGGTGGATGGCTCCCAGCGTGACCGGGTCGAGCGGCTTCGCGGGTGGGGTGCAGACGGCGACGTGCTCGACCCCCGCGACGACCGCGGGGACGATACCCATGATCGCGCTGGAGGGGTAGGCAGCCCGACCGCCGGGGACGTACACACCGACCCGTTCGAGCGGGCGGAACCGACGCCCGAGTTCGCGGCCGTCGAAGTCCTCGCGCCAGTCCTCGGGCACCTGTCGCTCGTGGAACGCGCGGACGTTCGCGGCCGCCGTCTCGATCGCTTCCCGGATCTCGCCGTCGAGCGACTCCCACGCCCGTTCGGCCTCGTCGGTCACGTCGAGGTTCCCCACCTCGACGTCGTCCAGTTCGCTCGCGAGCGCGCGCAGGGCGACGTCGCCCTCCTCGCGGACGCGGTCGATTATCCCGCGGGCGTCCTCTCGGGCGTCCTCGATCCCGGCGTCGCGCTCGAACAGGGCCGCCCGATCGGCCGGCCCGAGGTCCGCGACGGCTCTCGGTTGCATACCCGCGATTCGGCCGTCGGCGAAAAGACGGTTTCCATCGCCACGCCATCGAGCGAGGGTCGAGCCCGAAAGTGAGGGCTCGTTCGACCGGAATCGTCCGTCGCGTACCCGGCCCCGTCGGTTTCCCGACCCCACGGACCCGGGACAGCAGCATTGTCTGGAAACGAAACCTCTTATTAGATGGAATCGATAGAAGAATTAGATGAGTCAAAACCTCGATGAAGGAGGGTCGGATCGGAGGCGACCCACGGGATCGTCCCGCCGTTCGGTGCTGGCAGGTGTCGGTGGAGGACTGTTCGCCGGGCTGGCCGGCTGTACGAGTCTCGGAAACCCCGGAGCGACCGGCGGTGGCAGTGGGGGGAACAGCGGGGGAAGCGGCGGCGGCGGGAACGCCGACGACGGTCCCGTGGCGGTGGCGTCGTTCTTCAGTTTCTACGACTTCGCCCGGGAGGTCGCCGACGGGACGCCGCTGACGGTTCGGAACCTCGTCCCGACGGGGCTCCACGGCCACGGCTGGGAGCCGAACGCGAGCGTCACCCGGGACATCATCGAGGCGGACGCGTTCGTCCACGTCGGGAAGGACTTCCAGCCGTGGGCCGACCGGGCCATCCAGACCCTGAAGGACGACGGCGTGGACACGAAGCTGATCAACGTCCGCGAGGGCGTGGAGCTGGTCGAGCTCGCCGCCAGCCTCGACCCCGAGGAGGAGGGCGTCGGCGAGGGTCGGGGGAAGGACCCGCACTTCTGGCTCGACCCCCGACGGGCGAGGACTGCCGTCGACAACATCACCGAGGGGTTCGCCGAACTCCTCCCCGAGCACGAGGACGCCTTCCGCGAGAGCGCCTCGGCCTACAAGACGGACGTCCTCGAACGGATCGACCGCGACTACCAGGACATCTTCGACCGGGCCGAGCGCCGCGTCGTCCAGCTGGCCGCGCACAACGCCTTCCAGTACCTCGGCGTTCGCTACGACGTGCGGATGCGCCCGCTGGTCGTCAACCTGGCCGCGAGCGGCGACGTCAAGCCCTCGGACATCACCGAGGCCAAGCGGGTCATCGACGAGAACGGGATCCGGTACATCGGCGCGGGCGTCTTCGAGACGCGCAAGCCGGCGGAACAGCTCGTCGCGGAGACCGACGTCGAGGCGTACTTCCCGGTGACCCCCTACGCGGGCGTCCGCGAGGAGTGGGTCGAGCAGGAGTGGGGCTACGAGGAGATCGCCTACAACATCAACATGCCCACGTTCGAGGTCGTCCTCGGGAACCGGGCGCCCGAGGAGGTCGGCGGCGAGGGATGGGCCGAGCGCTGGAGGAACTTCGAATGAGCACGGCGGCCGATCCGGTGATCGAACTCGCCGAGGTGGACTTCGGCTACACCTCGACCCGGGTCGTCGAGGACGTCTCGCTCCGGGTCGAGGCGGGCGAGTACGTCGCGGTCGTCGGCCCGAACGGGTCGGGGAAGTCGACGCTGATGAAACTGATGCTGGGTCTGCTCCGTCCGGACTCGGGCGAGGCGAGGCTGTTCGGCGAACCCGCCGGCCGGTTCGACGACGGCTCGCGGCTCGGCTACGTCGCCCAGCACGCCAGCGCGGCCAAGGAGATGCCCATCACCGTCCGCGAGGTGGTGAAGATGGGCCGGTTCTCCCACGTCGGATTCGGCCGGCTCTCGGCGGCGGACTGGGAGACCGTCGACCGCGCGCTCGAGACCGTCGGGATGAGCGGGTTCGCCGACCGTCGGGTGACACAGCTCTCCGGCGGCCAGCGCCAGCGGGCGTTCATCGCCCGGGCGCTCGCGGGCGAGGCCGACCTGCTCGTCCTCGACGAACCGACGGTGGGCGTCGACGTCGAGTCCGTCGGCGCGTTCTACGACCTCCTCGACGGGCTCAACTGCGAGGGGATCACCGTCCTCCTCATCGAGCACGACCTGAGCGCGGTGACTGACCACGCCGAACGGGTAGTCTGCATGAACCGCGAGGTGTACTTCGACGGTCCCACGGACGAATTCCTCGAGAGCGATGCGCTCGCGCGGGCGTTCGGGACGAACGCGCGATTCCTCGCGGAGGTGCGGTCGTGACCGGCTTCGGGCTCCTCGCGGCCATCGTCGGGCTCCTCCTCGACTCCGGTATCCTCCTCTCCGTGCCGCTCCAGTCGGGGCTCGGCCCGGTCGGCGCGGTCGGCGAGTTCATCTATAACCTCCTGCTGGTCGTCCTCGACGGCTGGTACCTGCTGTTGACACAGCTCTACTACCTGACCGGCCTCGAACTGATCAGTCCGGAGTACCGGTTCATGCACCGGGCGCTGCTCGTCGGGCTCTGCATCGGCGTGATGGCCCCGCTCATCGGGACGTTCCTCGTCCACCGCCAGCTCTCGCTCATCGGCGACGCGCTCGCACACACCGCGTTCGCCGGCGTCGCCGTCGGACTGTTTTTGAACGGCGTCCTCGAACTCGGCGTCTCGCCGTACCTCACCGCCGTCGTCGTGGCGATACTCGCGGCACTGCTCATCGAGCTCATCTCGGAGGTCACCGACGCGTACAACGACGTCTCGATGGCGATCGTCCTCTCGACGGGGTTCGCGCTGGGGACCGTACTGATCAGCCTGAACGCCGGCGGGCTCGCCGTCGGCATCAACCAGTACCTGTTCGGCAACCTCTCGACGGTCTCGGCGGAGAACGCCGCCATACTCCTGGTGCTGTTCGCCGCCATCGTCCTCACCGTCGCCGTCACCCGGAACCAGCTGCTGTACGTCACGTTCGACGAGACGGCCGCGGCCGTCTCGGGCATCCCCGTGAAGTGGTACAACCGCGTCGTGGTGATGCTCACGGCACTGGTGGTCGTCGGCGCGATGCAGATCATGGGGGTCATCCTCGTCGCCGCGATGCTCGTCGTGCCGGTCGCCGCGGCCTCGCAGGTCTCCCGGAGCTTCGCGGGGTCGCTCTGGACGTCGGTCGCGCTGGCCGAGATCGCGGTCGTCCTCGGGATCGGTATCTCGTACTACGGCGAGGCGACCGCCGGCGGCGTCATCGTCCTCGTCGCGGTCGCCGTCTACGCCGTCTGCGTCCTCGCCGGCAAGCTCCGGACCCGCTACCGGGGCGACGCGCCCGCGCCCGAGGTCGGCGCCGTCGACGCCGAGGCGACGGAGGTCGGGTCGGACTGATGGTCCCGACGACCGAACGGGGGACGCCGGCACGGGACCGACCCGAAGGCCTAACCCCGAGCGGGTGCAGTGTGTGGTACGGATGCTGAGCGCCGTCATGGAGGACTACATCAAGGCGATGTACGTCCTCGAGAACGAGGCGGGCGAGCGGGTCGCCACGTCGGCGCTCGCCGAGTACCTCGACGTCACGCCGCCGACCGTCTCCAGCATGCTCACCAAGCTCGAGGAGCGCGGGCTCATCGACCGCGAGCAGTACAAGGGCGCGACGCTCACCGAGGAGGGCGAACTCGTCGCCCTCGAGATACTCAGACACCACCGCCTG
>JBEPXB010000313.1:0-4474 GCA_041642135.1 Halobacteriales archaeon
TGCCTCCTGGAGCCTCCGGAGGTCCTCGTTGGTCGCGTCGCCGGTCTGGCGGGCGAGCATGAACTCCTCGCGGAGCCCCTCGAACTCGCGGATCCGCTCCTGGGCCTCCTCGTCGGACTCGACGGCTGCCTTCGCCTCCGCGAACCGCTCGTAGGTCGGGAGCTCGGCGATCGCGTCGCCGAGGTCCGCCGCCAGCTCGCTCGCGCGGGCGCTCGCCCCCGCCTCCGACTCCGCGGCGTCGGGCGTCGTCTCGGTGCTCATACCTCGGCTTGGAACCGGTCCGGTTTAGGCCTGCCGAATGTGACACCGTCTCCCGGAGTAGACGACGTCGACGGGAGCCGTCAACCGCCGCCGGTGGCCCTCGCGGCCGCGAGCAGTTCGTCGTGTACCCGGCCGTTGGAGGCCACCAGTCCCTCGCTGTCGTGGCGCCATCGCTCGCCGTGGAGGTCGGTGACGGTCCCGCCGGCGGTCCGGACGAGGTGGGCGCCGGCGACGGTGTCCCACGGGTTGGTGTAGAGGTTCGTGAACGCGCCGTCGAGTTCGCCCGCCGCGACCATCGAGAGGGTGAGCTGTGCCGACCCCGGTCTGCGGATGTCGCCGAACCGCTCGACGGCCTCGCGGCAGGCCACCGCGTACTCCTCCCGGCGGTCGAACGCCCACCAGAACGTCGGACACACCGTACACGCCTCGGGGTCGGCCTCGTCCGTCACCGCCACCGGCTCGCCGTTCCGGGTCGGTCCGCCCCCGCCGGCGGCGTAGGTGTCGCCGAGCGAGGGCGCGACGTTGGCCGCGGCCACCGGTTCGCCGTCGAGGACCGCCGCGACGCTCGTCGTCCAGACGCGCGTCCCCCGGACGTAGTTGTTCGTCCCGTCGATGGGGTCCACGACCCACGTCGGTCCCTCGTCGGGGATCGCCTTCAGCGCGTCCTCCTCCTCGCCGACGACCGTGTCGTCGGGATACGCCTCGCGAACCACCTCGATGACCGCCCGCTGTGCGTCGCGGTCGGCCGCCGTGACCACGTCGGTCTTGCCGCCCTTCCGCTCGACCTCGAGGTCGCCCCTGAACCCCTCCTCGGCGACCGCCGCGCCCGCACGGGCGGCCCGGAGCGCCGTCTCCGCCCGAGCCTCGACGTCCTCGTCCATGGACGGTGGCCGGCGGCCGCGCGGAAATGGACACCGGTTCGCCCCGAGGGGCTTTTGCCGCTCGACGGCGAGGTGTGACGCGTGAACACCGAGGCCAAGCGAATCCACAACATCGCCCCCGAGCCCGTCCGGCTCTCGTTCCGCGACGGGGAGCGCGTCGAACTCGAGATTCGGATGGCCGAGTTCTTCCAGGAGGCGTTCCAGGGCGAGGGCGTCGACGTGGAGGGTCGGACCTACCGGCTGGTCTCGGACGGCACCGACGACCCGCTCGTGGCCGGCCGCGAGACCGACGACGGCTGGGAGACCGTCGGCGAGGTGGTCGCGGTGGAGCGAGTCGAGACTGGCGGGTAGTCCGAGAGGGGTCTTGCGAGGGAAGACCGCTCCGCGGGCCTTCCGGCATGCGGGTGCTCCGGGCGAAGCCGGGAGCGCCACGACATGCGAGGGAGGGGATTTGAACCACGGTCGCAGGGGACCTGCTCCCTGGCTCGAAATCCCCTCGTGCATTCGCACGCGACACGCGAGGCGTCGTGCACTCATGCGAGGGAGGGGATTTGAACCCCTGGACCTCTACAGGAGCGGATCTTGAGTCCGCCGCCGTTTCCAGGCTTGGCTACCCTCGCACGCACACGTCGGTGCGCTCCCGGCGGGGTTCAAATCTCCGGTTCCGCCCGGTTCGGCCCACCGCGTACCGAAGGGAACTCGGTCGTGGCGACCGTTCCGGGCCTATGGCAACCCCTCCGACACTCGTCCTCGACGGGGACGAACCGAAACTCGACGTCGCCGTCGGCTGGTCGCGCCGGCGGTTCGACCTCTCGGACCGCGCCGAGACGCTCCTCCGCGACCTCGGCTACGGGAACCGGGACCTCGTGCCGTGGACCACCGCGCGGACGCTCGTGCTCGCCAGCGGCGCGACCCTCCCGGAGGGCAACGACGCCCGCGACGTCGCCTGGAGCGTCGGCGGTGCGGACGGTGGCCGCGAAGCGGACGAGGACGAACTCCACGCGGTCGCCGACTACCTCCGGAGTCTCACGGTCGAGGACCGCGTGCTCGAGACCCTCCGCGAACACGTCCGGAAGACCCGGCTCTCGGAGTACGTCGACCCGGACGAACTTCGAGGCCGCGCGGGGAAAGTCGGGGAGTTGAACGACATCGCCCGGGACCTCGACGGGTAGACGGAGCCGAGGCGTGGGATCGCCGCACCGCGGTGCGGCCCCACCGCCGGACGGCCCCACCGATGGATTCACCCGGTGCGACGGCCTACCGGAACGCGATGGACGAGCACACCAGCGACCCGACGGTCCCCGGGCCGGAACGAGGCGAGCCGACGGGCTGGCTCCCGGAAGCGGGTCGCTGGGAGCACGACACCCTCCGCCGGGCGACGGTCCACGGGGTGCGGCTCTACAACTCCGGCGAGTACCACGAATCCCACGACTGTTTCGAGGATCAGTGGTACAACTACGGCCGCGGTAGCGTGGAGAGCAAGTTCCTCCACGGGATGGTCCAGGTCGCCGCGGGCGCGTACAAGCACTTCGACTTCGAGGACGACGCCGGGATGCGTTCGCTGTTCGAAACTGCGCTCCAGTACTTCCACGGCGTCCCGAACGACTTCTACGGCGTCGACCTGCTCGAGGTCCGGACGGCGCTCACGAACGCGCTTTCGGACCCGACGGTCCTCCACGGCTGGCGGATCGAGCTGGACGGCCGGCGACCGACCGCCCGCGAGGCGGATTTCGCGTACGCGGGCTCGCTGGAGGAGTGACCGACCGGATCGGGTGACCGGGACTCGACGACTGCCTCAGAAGTTGTACCGTCGGTCGTTGTCGTCGCGGGCCGGCCCCGCAGTGCCGCCGGTCATCTCGTCGTAGGTCATCCCCGAGAGGTACTCGTCGTAGGTGACGTCGTACGCCGATCGGAGGTGGAAGTCCAGGTCGGCGCTGTCGACGGTCGTCCGGAACAGCGCGTGGACCGCCCGGCGGACGAGTTCGTCGGCGTCGGTTCCCATCGCCGCGCGGAGCATCGCGAGTTCGTTGCGCGTCTCGGCGTCCAGCGGGACGGCCAGCTCCTCGCCCAGCTCGGCGTACTCGGTCTGCACGTCGTTCGACAGGTCCTCGAGGCTCATGCGAGTCGGCAGGAGGCTCCGCCGGAAAACCCTCTCGGGTTCGACTCGGACCGGTCGAGCGCAGAGGGGGACCACGACCACTCCACCTGCCGCCCGTCGCAGAAGACACTTCCCGCCGGTGGCACGACTGGCCACATGGACGAGGTGCCCTCCACCCTCTCCCGACGGTCGCTCCTCGCGAGTGTCGCCGCGAGCTATGGGGTGCTAGCCGGCTGCGCCGGGGGCGGCGATGACTGTAGCTTCGGGTTCGAGCTGACGATGACGCCGGCGACCGAGGCGGACTTTCTGGAGGAGACGCTCACGGGGCCCTCGCGCGACCGTCCGGACGACTGGCGAGCCATCGTCTCGGAGACCGTCGAGCGGGGCGAGGCCCGGTACACCACGGTCCACGCCGCGCCGGTCCGGGACGGCGACCGGATCGAGTACGAGGGAGGCTACTACCGGTTCGCCCGCGAGGAGGTCACGACGGAGGAGGTCGAGGCGCGCGTCTTCCGTGCGGAGTACGAGTCCGGTCGTGACCCCCCGACGGGTGCGTCCGTCGTGGCCTTCGAGGACCTCCCGGAGACCGATCGGGCGGCGCTCCGGGATGTGCTCCCCGACCTCGACCGGCGGCTGGCGGAGAGCCAGGGGTTCACGGTCGGCGGCTATCCGGTCGTCTACCCCGACGGGGCCGAACCCGACTCGGTCCTCCTCGGCGAGGGCTCGACGTGGGTCCGGTACGACGGCGAGGTGATCGAGATCAGCGTCGAAGGGACCGAACGGGTGGAACGGGCCACCTACCGCTACACCGCGACAGAACTCGCCGCCGACCGCGAGGCGTACCTCCAGTACGTCCGGGAGACCTTCGTCGTCGAGTTGGGAGACCTCCCGGAGGAGGAGCGCGAGGTACTCTCGCGGGCCATCGAGGCCGGCGAGGACGGCGTCCAGCTCTGCGAACCCGAGGGTGCCCAACGAGCGGTGGTCGAGCGGCTGGACGGGATCGCGGAGTCGAAGACGCCCCACGACCGGACGTGGTTCCTCGAGTACGACGGCGAGGTGTACCTGACCTCGCTGCTCGAGTTCCAGGTCTGATAGGGGTTATCGTAGCCATCCGGAGGGTTCGACCCGTTGTCGTACGTCGGGTGGTTCGGTCCAGTGGGAAGGAGTTACGAGTAACTACGATAACCCCTATGAGCGGGTGCGTCACGTCCGCATCCGGGACCGTCACACCAAA
>JBEPXB010000314.1:0-4468 GCA_041642135.1 Halobacteriales archaeon
GACGTTCACGGTGGACGAGCCGGGCGTGTACTGGATCTACTGCACGTACTTCTGCAGCGCGCTCCACCTGGAGATGCGCTCGCGGATGATCGTCGAGCCGAGGTGAGAGCATGAACTACACGCCTCCCAGCCTCGACGAGTTCGCCCAGTTGCGCCGGGGGCTGCCGGCGCTGGCAGCGGCGCTGCTGCTCGTCGCGCTGCTGTTGCCGATGTGGGTCATCGACGTCCACGCGGTCCAGTACCCCAACGAGGTGCTCCGCCTGCAGCTGTACGCCTACCCACACATCACGGGCGACTACGTCGAGATGGCGGCGCTCAACAAGTACATCGGGTTCTACTACCCGGACCCGGTGTACTGGCAGCCCAACTACGAGGTCCACGAGAGCGCCGTGAAGGTTCCCGAGTGGTCGGTGGGCCCGCTCGCATTCGTCGCGGTCGCCGCCGCGGGAGCGTTCGTCGCCGTCGCTCCCACGGTTCGCAAGCTCAAGCGGGGGCTGAAGTGGCAGCTTGTCGGGGCCGTGACCGTGTTCACGGTCATGGTGGCCGACATCCAGTACCGGCTCTACCAGACCGGCCACAGCCTCGACCCGAACGCCCCGGTCGTGGGCGTCGACCCGTTCACGCCGCCGCTGTGGGGCAAGTACGAGGTCGCCAACATCACCAGTTACTCCCGACTGGGGGCCGGCGCGTACCTGACCGTGGCGAGCATCGGGCTGCTGGCCGTCGCGTACTACTACCGCGACACGGACGCCACCGTCGGCGAGGTCCCGGCACGGGTGCGCGGGGGCATCGACGGACTCCGCGATCGCATCGGGGGCGGTAGCGGTGGCGGTAGTCCGACGGCCGACGAGGACGCCACAGCTCCCACACCGGGGCGGAGGTGACCATGCGGGTCGGCGTCGAGCGGGGGTTCGCCGGACTCGCGGTCGCGGTGCTTTTGGGGTCGCTACTCGCGGTCGGTGCGGCGCCGGGTGGCGCCGCGACGAGCCAGGGGATCGCCTTCGACCCCGACGTCCCCGAGGAGTACACGTTCGACCCACCGACCCGTGACGGCGTGGCGACGGTCGACGACCGCGAGTTCGACTCCCTGCAGGCCGCCGTCGCGGCCGCCGACCCGGGCGACACGGTCGTCCTCCGGGGGCGGTTCGACGAGCGGGTAGTCGTCGACACCCCCGACGTGACGCTGACCAGCGCCCACGGAACGATGGCCGTCGTCGATGGGGGTGGCGAGGGCGACACGCTCACCGTCGATGCCGATAACGTCACGATCCGGCGCGTCTGGGTCCGCAACTCCGGACTGGACGCGTCGGG
Organism: Halobacteriales archaeon; assembly: GCA_041642135.1. Lineage (GTDB taxonomy): Archaea > Halobacteriota > Halobacteria > Halobacteriales > Haloarculaceae > Salinirubellus. The sequence goes on from JBEPXB010000314.1 coordinate 1,312, forward strand.
GAACGACGCCGGCGTCTGGGTCAACGGGACGGGTACACGGATCGTCGACAGCCGCGTGACCGAGGTCACGTTCGGCGTCTGGGTCGACGGCGTCGATGGCGTGGTCGTCCGGAACAACACCGTCGTCGGCCGCGAGGAGGTCACGCCGCTGTCGTACCGCGGGAACGGCATCCAGCTCTGGAAGACGGAGGGGAGCCGCGTCTCCGGCAACCGGATCACCGACGTCCGGGACGGAATCTACTACTCGTGGGCGCACGGCGTCGTCGCGAGGAACAACACGATGTGGGACCTCCGGTACGGCGTCCACTACATGTACTCGGACGACTGCCGGCTGGCGGACAACCTCGCGTTCGACAACGACGTGGGGTACGCGCTGATGGTCTCGAAGCGGCTCTCGCTGACGGGCAACGTCGCGGTCAACAACTCGGGGACGAGCGGGCACGGTATCCTCGTCAAGGACATCGACGACACGACGATCCGGAACAACTCGCTGGTGGCGAACGACAGGGGGATCTACGTGTACAACTCGCTGAACAACACCGTCGCGGGGAACCTGGTGCTGGAGAACGGCGTCGGCGTCCAGCTCACCGCCGGCAGCGTCGAGGAGCAGGTCCACGGCAACAGCTTCGTCCACAACGACCGGGCGGTACTCGCCGTCACCAGCCAGCAGGTCGCCTGGAACGCATCCGAACGGGGGAACTACTGGTCCGGTGCCCGGGTGGTCGACCGCGACCGCGACGGCGTGAGCGAGGTCCGCCACCGGCCCGCGGGGCTGGTCGAACACCTCGTCCACGAGCACCCGCAGGCGGCGGTGTTCGCGGACAGCCCCGCGTTCGACTCGATCCGGCTGGCCGAGAGCGCGTTCCCCGTGGTCGACTCCCCGGGCGTCGTCGACCACCACCCGCTCGCGGAGCCACCACACGACGACTGGAGGAGATACTATGCACGCGATTGACGCGACCGACGTGACGAAACGGTACGGCGACGTCACCGCCCTCGACGAGTTCTCGCTGACGGTCGAGACGGGGTCGACGTTCGGCCTCCTCGGGACGAACGGGGCCGGCAAGACGACGCTGTTCAAGCTGCTGGTGGGGCACGTCGCGCCCGACGCCGGACGCCTCGAGATCGTCGGCCGCGACGTGGCGACCGAGGGCACCGCGGTCCGACGGTTCGTCGGCTACCTCCCCGAGCAGGCGGGCTTCCCCGGATCGCTGACCGGCCGGGAGGTGCTCGCGTTCCACGCCCGGATGCGCGGGCTCCCGGCCGACGAGCGCGAGTGCCGCATCGAGGAGGTCCTGGAGACGGTCGGGCTGGCGGACGCGGCCGACCGTGCCGTCTCCGGCTACTCCAACGGGATGAACCGCCGGCTGGGGCTGGCGACGGCGCTGTTGCCCCGGCCGCGGGTCCTCCTGCTCGACGAGCCGACGGCGGGGCTCGACCCGCTCGGCGTGACCGCGTTCCACCGCATCGTCCGCCGGCTCCGGGAGGAGAACGACCTCACTGTCGTCCTCTCCTCGCACGTGCTGACCGAGGTCGAGGAGCTCTGTGACTCCGTCGCGGTGCTCCACGACGGTCGGCTGCGTGCGGTCGGCGGCGTGGCCGACCTGAAGGCGGCGACCGACGGTCGACCGACGGTTCGCGTCCGGCTCTCGGACGGTGGCGACCCGAACGAGGTGCTCGACGTGGCGGCCCGGCACGGCTGCCCGGCCGCCTCGACAGCGGGGCTCCCGGCCCCGACGGAGGGGACGTCGGTCGCGTTCGCCTGCGAGCGCGGTCGGGTCCCGGCCGTCCTCGAGGCGCTGAACGGGCTCGACGAGGTCGACGGGTTCGAGGTGACCGAGACCGGTCTCGACCGCGTGTTCGAATCGGTCCTGACCGACGAGCGGGACACGGATCGGGACGCGGACGCGACGGTCTCGCCGGGGGTGGACGCATGAGCGACAGGGAGCCCGGACCCCGGTCCCGGCCCCAGTCCGACGGGGGCGTCGAGACTGCGCGGCCGGTCGAGGTTCGCACGGAGACGGCCGACGGGCGGGGCGGGACACCGGGCTGGCGCCAGGTCGTCATCGTCGCCGGCCAGGAGTACCGGCTCTCGGTCCGGAACCGGTGGGCGTTCGCGCTGACCGGGCTGTTCGCGCTGCTCTCGGTGCTGCTCACGGTCTTCGGTGGGTCGAGCCTCGGCCCCGCGCGGGTCGACGCCATCGTCGTGAGCCTCGCCCAGCTCGCGACGTACCTGCTCCCGCTGGCGGCGCTGGTCTACGGCTTCGACAGCGTCGTCGGCGCCGACGACGACCGCTGGCTCGACGTGATGTTCGCGCTCCCGGTGCCCCGCTCGCGCGTCGTCGTCGGGACGTACCTTGGGCGGGCGGTCACTCTGGCGGCCGCGACGCTGGTCGGGTTCGGACTCGCCGGTGCGGTGCTGGTCGCGGGCGCCGGTCTCGTACGGTGGCCGCTGTTCGTCGTCTTCCTTCTCGGGGCGGTCCTCGTCGGGCTCGCGTTCCTGGCGCTCTCGGTGCTCGTCTCGACGCTCGCGGCCGAGAAGACCCACGCGCTCGGCGGGGTGCTCCTCGCCTGGGTCTGGTTCGTGTTCGTCCACGACCTGGTCGCGCTAGGCGCCGTCGCGACCTTCCGACTCCCCGACACCGTCCTGTCGGCGTTCGTGCTGGCGAACCCCGCGGACGTCTTCCGTGTGCTCGTGCTAACGGGGGCCGAGACGACGGGCGGCGGCGTCGCCGCCGTGTTCGCCGAGACCGGCCTCTCGGCCCCGGTGCTCGTCGTCGCGCTGCTCGCGTGGTGTCTCCTGCCGGTGCTGCTGGCCGGACGGCTGGTCCGGCGACGGAGCATCTGAACCGAAGCGGGTCCCTCACGGGGCGTCGCTCGTCCCTGTCTACTCCCCGACGGGGTAGTCGGCGTCGAGGAGCGCATCAGTGGCCGCCTGCTCCTCGTTCTCGTCGTCCTCCTCGCCCGCCGGACTCACGCTCCCGGTCCGGTAGCCCGAGAGGTCGAGCGTGACGTGGTCGAAGCCGATCTCCGAGAGGTGTTCGCTGGCGGCCTCGGCGAAGCCGGGGGTGAGCGCGCGCTCCAGTTCGTCGGCGCCCACCTCGATGCGGGCGAGGCCGTCGTGGTCGCGCACGCGGAACTGCTCGAAGCCCCAGTC
>JBEPXB010000315.1:0-4466 GCA_041642135.1 Halobacteriales archaeon
GGACGGGGTCGGTTAGCGCCGGGAAAAGACGACGCACGACCGTATCAGCCACCGGACAGCGCCGACTGCTCGACCCGGTAGATCGTGACCGTCCGCTCCCCCCGGTAGGAGAACGTCTTCGCGACGCTCACGCCCGGCACCCCCTCGAAGGACACCTCGCCGTACTTCGCCCGTTCGGCCGGACCGACGTAGACGTACCGGACGTCGTACTCGGCGAGGAGGCTGGCCTTCGCCTCCGGCGAGCCGGTGTAGATCGTCTCGACGTCCGCCACGCGGGCGGCGTAGACCTCGCCTCCCCGGTAACCCCGTTCGTGGTACCAGCCGGCGACCGTCGGGACGCCAGTGAGACTCGAGGGGGCCGCCGCGCCACGGCCCTCGTCGGGGCGCCAGAAGTAGCCCGCGGGCGCGGCGGTAACGATGGTCGGCGTGCCCGAGCGCGAGTCGACCCAGGCGATGGCCTCGGCCTCGCGGGGGTGCGAGAGCTCGACGAACCGGGTCGCGTCGAGCGTCGGGCCGTCGGCGTTCGCGGTCGCCGAGCCCCGCTCGAAGTGTGCCGGGAGCGCGAGCGCGGCGTACAGCCCCGAGGTGAACACGAGGACGACGATCAGTAGCGTGCCCGCGAGCCGCCAGGAGCGGGGTCGAGGCGTCGGGAGCGCGGACCGGTCGGGGAACGGGAGCCGGGCGAACACGACCGCGGCGGCGACGGACCAGATCACCCAGACCTGGGCGTAGGTCTTGAAGACGGTGTTCAGCCGGCCGGGGCCGGCCTCCTCGACGACGAAGAGGAACTCCACGATGAGGGCGACTCCGAGGCCACCGATCATCAGCACGGTCTCGTAGCCGGCGTCCCGGCGGAAGCGGACGAGCAGCCAGCCGGCGAGCAGGAGCGGCCCGAACAGCGCGACGGCGGCGAGGTCCCACGCCCAGGCGAACGCCGCGAGGAGGCCGACCGCCGCGAGCGCCAGCGACGGGCGTTCGAGGCCGTGGAACCCCCGTCGGGCGACGTAGGGCACGAACGCGAGGAGGAACCCGCCGTGGACGAGCAGCAGCCCCTGGAACGAACTGCGGTTAGCACCCGCGAGCAGTCCGACCGAGCGGCCGCTGGCGGTGCCGAGCCAGAAGGGGAGCGACCAGCCGAGCGCGAGGACGGCGAGGCCGGCCGCGAGCGCGAGCGCCCCGCCCGTTCGCCGGAGTTCCAGCCGGAGCCACCGCCCGAGGTCGCGATAGGGCGTTCCGGTCTCGCCGCCGTCGGGCGCCTGTCCACCCCTGCCGTCCGGGGACCCCGTCCCGCCGTCGGTCCGGGCGGCCGTCGGGAGCCGACCGGCGAGCGACGGCGGCAGCAGGTCGAGCGGATCCGCGGGCGCGAACGCCAGCGCGAGCCACGTCACGCCCAGGGCCGTCGGGAACGACCACGTGTTCACCACCGCGAGGAGGCCGACGACGGACGGGACCGCCCCGAGGATCAGCAGGCGCCTGCGGCCGAGTTCGTTCGCCGAGGTTTGCCAGTAGGCGTAGCCGAGCGCCACCACCAGGAGAGTGAACGGCGTGCTCGTCATGTGGGCGTGGAGGTCGCCGTTGAGCCAGGCGAACAGCGGGAACTCGGTGATGAGCGCGAACGCCTCGGGGTTCCCCGGCTCCGAGGACATCACCCGCGAGGCCGTCCAGTAGGAGAACGAGCCCGGGGACCACCCGAGCAGTTCCTCCCCCCAGCCGAACGTCCCGGCGAGCGCCCGCGCCAGCCCGTCCGGGAGCGCCCAGACGAGGACCTGCGCGAACGTCCAGAGGTTGCCCGCGAGGCCGACGAGGAACGCCGCGAGCCCCCCCGCGAGCCGGCGTGGGGCACCGTGGTCGGTAGCGACCGCGCCCGCGACGCCGTAGACGGCCGTGACGAGCGTCGCGTAGAAGCCCGCGAGCGCGAGGTTGTACGCGAACCGCGGGGGCGTGAACGTCAACCGGGCGAGCAGCGCCGAGATCAGGTGACCGCCGTAGTAGTACTTCACCGGCTCGCCGGCGAACCACATGTCCTCGGGCGGGAGCCGCGGAGCCCGGAGGAGCGACTGCAGGAGGCCGAAGTCGAGGAACTTCTCCCCGCCGATGGGGTGGACCGCGGGGTCGACGGCCCGGACCGCGGCGAGGAGCGCGAACGCGAGGAGGAAGACGACGCCCGTCTCGGCGGCCAGCCGGAAGTCGGGGCTCGCGTCGGCCCGGTCGGCGAGGAGGTAGGACCCCGCGGCGAGGACGACGAGCCCCGCGAGGAGCGCCGGCCAGCCGAACGCGAATTGCCCGACGAGGTAGCCGACGACGCCCAGCGTGGCGAGCGCGACGGGGAGGGCGAGTGCGGCCCCGCGGTCGGGAAAGCGCGGGAACAGCGCGGCGGCGGCGGGGAGGGCGGCGGTCCCGAGCGCGGCGTAGACCGCGACCCAGACGAGGACGTAACCGTACTCCATCACCACGACGACGGGCACCGACGAAGTAAACCTCTTGCCATCCACAGCACCCGTGTCCGATCCGACCCGACGGAACCCCCGGACGACGGGCCCGTCAGACGTACGTCTAACGCGGGGGGAACGTACATGAACGAAGAGTCTGCGTTTCCGGTAACACAGCGGCGAGAGTGTGAAAACCACGCATGACAGGCGCCCACGAGGTTGACACGGTAGAGGGGCACGGCCCGGAGGCGACCGGCGGAGACGACCCCGTGACCGTCGAGTGGGGCGTTCGGATAGATCGACACCTCCGGCGGATCGGGCTTCCCGGCGTCGGGAACGTAGAAGTCGTCGTCGTGGACCGCAGGGGCGGCGAGACGACGCCCGCCGAACCCGGCGTGCTGTCCGTCGACGGCCACCGCGTCCTGGTCGTCCCCGACCGGCGCGTCGACGCGCCGCCGGTCGAAATCTGGGTCGCCGGGACCCGGGGACGGTACGGCGAGGCCGTCCGGACGCTCCGGCGGACCGTCGCGCTCGACGCGCGCGTCGATGCGGCCTTCGAGGCCGCCTCCCGATCTCGAGGACATCACGCCGACACGAACGTCTCCACGGACGGTGGCTCGGTGACCCGCCCCGTCGAGTCGGTCGTCCGCGGGTTCGACGACGTGGAGACCTCGCTCGCGGTCGGCGGGTTCGCGGCCGCCGTCGAGCCCGTGGGGTAGGGGGAAGTCGAACGGTTTTTGCCGCCGCCAGCGGTGTCCTCACGCGATGGAGCAGTCGCTGGGTATCGTGGTCCCCGCCTTCCGCCCGGACGTCGAGGCCCTGGTCGAGTACGTCCGGGAACTCGCCGAGCGACTCCAGCCCGCCACGGTGCGCATCGAACTCGACGACCCGCGGTCGCGCGTGGAGGAGCGCCTCCGCGCGGCCGATCTCCCCTCGGCGGCGACGCTGGCGGTCGCCCGCCGGCGACGGGGGAAGGGCGCGGCGATCACCGCCGGGTTCGAGGCGCTCGACACCGACCTGCTGCTGTTCGTCGACGCCGACGGGAGCACGCCCGCCGAGTCCGCAGAACGGATCCTCGAGCCGCTCTACGCCGGACGGGCCGACGTCGCCGTCGGCTCGCGCCGGCACCCCGAGTCGACCGTCACCAGCCACCAGACGTTCGCCCGGCGGCGGCTCGGCGACGGGTTCGCGTGGCTGGCCCGGCGGCTGCTCGAGGCCGAACTCTACGACTACCAGTGCGGGGCGAAGGCGCTGACTGCCGAGTGGTGGGAACGGGTTCGCGGACACCTCTACGAGTCCGGCTTCGCCTGGGACATCGAGCTCGTGGCGATGGCCGCGGCCCTTGGCGCGCGCGTCCGCGAGGTCCCGATCGAGTGGGAGGACCGCCCCGGTTCGACCGTCTCGCCCGTCCGAACCACGCTGTCGCTCGCACGGGCGCTGTTCGTCGTCCGCCACCGCGCCCAGCGGCTGGGGAGCTCCCGGCTCCACGACGCCATCGCCGAGCACCGAGACGAGACGGCGCTCGTCGACCGAAAATGAGCCGCGCGAGTCAGTGGGCCCGCTCGCTCCTCTCCGCCTCGCGGTTCGGCCGGTTCGCGAGCGTCGGCGTCGTCGGCGCGGCCTTCGACGTGACGACCTCGACGCTGCTCAGCGAACTCGGCGTCTACCCCGAACTCGCCGTCTTCGTCGGCATCGAGGTCGCCGTCGTCGTCATGTTCCTGCTCAACGACAACTGGACGTTCGCACGGCAGGGGGCCGCCGGCCTCCGGGCGGCGCTCGGCCGACTCGCCCGCTCGAACCTCGTCCGCGCCGGCGGCATCCTCGTCCAGCTGGCGACGTTCCGATTCCTCTTCCGCGTGGTCGCCCTCGAACTCGACGTCGCGGGTATCGACGGCTGGTTCGTCGTCTCGAAGGTCGCCGGCATCGGCACCGGGATGGTCGTCAACTACGTCGCCGAGAGCCTCGTCACCTGGCAGGTCCAGCACGGCCCGGAGTGAGCTGGAGGACCGGACGGAAGGGTGCGAGACGAACCCACGG
>JBEPXB010000316.1:0-4461 GCA_041642135.1 Halobacteriales archaeon
TGCCTGCTCTACGAGCGCGTCGACGCTCGGCTGGGCCGCGACGGGCAGGAAGACGTCCCGCGCCGTCATCTCAGGCATCCGTATCGCGCTCGCCGATGCGGGGGACGCCCTTGACCTCGATCGTCTCCCCGATCAGGTACGAGGAGGCGTCGCTGGCGAGGAACTGGATGGTATCCGAGATCTCCTCCGGGATCCCCATTCGGCGGTCGACCTCGTTCCGGTCGACCTCGTCGGCGGTGATGCCCATCTGCGAGGCGACGCCGGGCGTGGCCACGAGGCCGGGGGCGATGCAGTTCACCCGGATCCCCTTCTCGGCGTACTCGGTGGCCAGCGTCGTGGTGAGGTTCACCACCCCCGCCTTCGAGGCCCCGTAGTGGCTCATGTGCGGCGAGCCGGCCGTGCCGGCGACGCTCGCGAGGTTGACGATCTGCCCGCCGTCGTCCTGCTCCTGCATCACGCCACCGGCGACCTGCGAGCAGTGGAAGGTCCCGTGGAGGTTGATGTCGACGATGGTCTTCCAGCCGTTCTCGGAGATATCGTCGAACGGGGCCATGAACGACGCCCCGGCGTTGTTCACCATGGTGTCGAGCGAGCCGAACTCCTCCACGGCGGCGTCGACGAGCGCCTCGACCGCGTCGCGCTCCCGGACGTCGCACTCGACCGCGATGGCCTCGCCCGGCACGTCCGCCGACTCGATGCCTGCGACGACCTCGTCGATCTTCTCCTGGGAGCGCGAGGAGACGACGACGTTCGCCCCCTGCTCGGCGAACCGCTCGGCGGTCACCTTCCCGATCCCCTGGCTCGACCCCGTGATGACCACGGACTGTCCCTCGACGGAGAACTGCTCGGTCATCGTCGCGTCACCCGCCCTCGTGTATCTGTTTCCATCGTTAACACCGTTCGCTCGAATCACACCGACTGTAAATAAAGCTACGTCCGCGGGGGAACGGCACCCCGACGGCGAAACCGGACGAGAGCGGCCGCGCGTGCGCGAAGACCAAGACTTATCCGCGGTCGCGGCCGCTTTCCAACGGATGAGCGAGAGCCGGAGCACCGGCGTCCACCGCGTCGAGTTCGACGTCGACTGGCCGCCGGGGCACGTCGCCTGCTACCTCCTCGACGGGCCCGAACCGACGCTCGTCGACGCCGGGATGCCCGCCGACCCCGACGACGACCGCGACCGCGAGCGGACCTTCCGGGAGGGTCTCGCCGCCGCGGGCGTCGACCCCGCCGACGTCGCGAACCTGGTGATCACCCACCCGCACGTCGACCACATCGGACAGGTCCCCACGGTGCTCGAGGAGGGAGATCCGGCGGTGTACGCCCCGGCAGGGGTCCGCGAGCGGTTCGCGGGCGACGCCGACGCGCTCGCCGAGCGGGTCGAACGAAACGCACGAGAGGTCGGCATCGAGGGGGAGACGCTGGAGGAGGCCGTGGGAATGGCCGTCCGCTCGCTCGAGCGCGACCGCGAACTCCTGGCGCCGTCGGCCGTCGACCGCTGGGTCGAACCCGGCGACCCCGTCGAGGTGGGGGGGTACGCCCTCGAGCCGACCCACACCCCGGGCCACCAGGCCGACCACCTCGTCTACCGGACCGACCTCGACGGCGAGTCGGTCCTGCTGGCGGGCGACACGGCGATGGAGCCGTTCCGTGCCGTGGCGATCCACGACGGCCTCGACGACGGCGTCTTCGAGGCGTTCTCCGCCTACTACACCGCGCTCGACCGGCTCTCGGCACTCGACGTCGACCGGATCCACCCCGGTCACGGGCCGGTCCACCGGCGCTTCCACGAGATCCTCGACCGCGACCGCGGGAGCCTCGACCGACGGCTCGACGGCGTCGAGCGGTCGCTCCGCGAGGGCCTCCGGACGATCCCCGAGATCGCCGCCCGGGTCGCCGGCGACCGGCCGCCGCAGTACCTCCTCCCCGAGGCGTACGCCGCGGTCGAACACCTGGTCTCGACGGGTCGGGCCGGCGTCGCCGTCGAGGACGGCGTGCGACACTACGAGCCGGTCGAGTAGGCCGGGGGGCAGCACCCGGTTCGGCGCGACTGCCCGATCGGCGGACCGCACCGCTTTTCCGGTCCGACTTCGACGCCGCGTGCAGTGACCGCACAGCGCGCCCGAACGCCGATCGGCCGACGGGGGATCGTGGGTGGGCAGAGGCCCGGTGTCACGGCTCGGACCCCTCGTTCCGGCGCCAGGGGTCGGGAGCCGCGTTCCTGGAGCACTGTCCGGTTCCGGACGACGCGAACGTGACCCGGATCCGCCGGCTCCTTCCCGGATTGGCCCTCCTCCTCGCCCTCGGCCTCCTCGCGCGCGGTGTCACCGCGCTCGTTCCGGTCGGGAGCCACCTCCTCGTCGTCATCGGACTCGGCGTCCTCGTCGCGAACACGGTCGGCGTACCCGACTGGGCGCGGCCCGGCGTCGGAACCCACGACCGCTGGCTCGAGGCGGGGATCGTCCTGATGGGCGCCACCGTCGGCCTCGGGGGGGTGCTCGACGTCGGTGGCCGGGTGCTCCTCGTCGTCGTTCTCGCGGTCTGTGCGACCGTCGTGACCGTCGAGACCCTCTCCCGGACGGTGTTCGACGTCCCGGAGAAGGTCGGCTCGCTGCTCGCCGCGGGGTCGGGTATCTGTGGCGTCTCGGCGATCACGGCCGTCGCGGGGAGCATCGACCCGGACCGGCGGGAGGTCGCGTACGCCGCGGCGACCGTCCTCCTGTTCGACGCCGTCACGCTCGCCGTCTACCCGGCGGTCGGGCGGCTCCTCGGGCTGTCGGACCTCGTCTTCGGCGTCTGGGCGGGGGCGACGATGTTCAGCACCGGGCCCGTCACGGCGGCCGGGTTCGCCCATTCGCGGGCGGCCGGCGAGTGGGCGGTCCTCGTCAAACTCGCCCGGAACGTGCTCATCGGCGCGGCCGCGATCGGGTACGCGCTCTACTACGCGGGCCGCGAGGCCTCCGGGACGACCGTCGGCAGCACGCCGCGGTACCTCTGGCGGACGTTCCCGAAGTTCGTTCTCGGGTTCGTGCTGCTGATGCTCCTCGGAAGCGTCGGCGCGTTCTCGGGGGGCCAGACGGCCACGCTCGGCACCGTCTCGGACTGGGCGTTCCTCCTGGCGTTCGCCGGCCTCGGCCTCGGCATCGACGCCCGGGAGTTCGGAGACATGGGTCTCGCACCGGTCGGCGTGGTGCTGACCAGCCTGATCCTCGTCAGCACCGTCGTGCTCCTCGTGCTCCTCGCGCTCCTCTGAGCCACAGCGGGTGACGGGGACGGAGGGACGACAGCGCGAGTCGTCACGCTAATTGTCGCGCCGCGACTCCGCCCACCGATGACCGACACCGAGTACGAGGGCGTCCTGTGGGACGTCGGGGGCGTGATAGTCGAACTGAAGTCCATCCGCGACGGCTACGCCGCGTTCGTGGGCGAACTCGCCGACGAGCACGGCCTCGACCGCGAGACGGCCCTCGAGGCGTGGAAAGGCGACCTGGGCGACTACTTCGCGGGCACGGAGGGGAGCGAGTACCGGCCGGCCCGCGAGGGCTACGTCCGCGCCACGGGGTCACTGCTGGAGGAGGTCGACGACCCACCGGCGTTCGAGGAGTGGTGGTCACGGTTTCGCGAGGTGGCCGCCGCGAACGTCCGGACGGAGCCCGGCGCGGTCGAGGTGATCGAGGCGCTCGACGAGGCGGGGTTCTACCTCGGGGTCCTCAGCGACGTCGACACCGAGGAGGCGCTTTCCATGTTCGAGGCGTTCGGGATCCGCGAGCGGTTCGACCACGTCACCACCTCCGAGGAGGTGGGCTACCGCAAGCCCGACCCGCGGATGTTCGAGACCGCGACGGATCGACTCCGCAGTGCGGGCATCGACCCGTCCCGGACACTGATGGTCGGCGACCGCTACCGCCACGACGTCGAGGGCGCCCGCGAGGCTGGACTGGTGCCCGTCGGCTACGGAGAGGACGCACACGGCCCGGCGGCCGAGTTCGAGATCCGGGACCTGCGGGAGCTACTGGCGATCGTCGGGATCCGGGAGACCGGACTGGAGGACTGATACGGTCGTGCGTAATTCTTTGCCGCCTCACGGCCCCTCGTTCCGTCCCACCGGTCTCGAGACACCGATCGTCCTAGAGATCGCTGAAAACGGTTACGCACGACCGTATGACCGCGCGGGCCGGCGGTCGACTCGCCACCGCCGGCGGAACTGTTAACAGCCGCCCACCGGATAGCCGTGCTGTCATGGACTTCGGACTCGGAGACAAGTCGGCAGTGGTCACGGGCGGCGCCGGACGGATCGGGAGCGAGGACTGCCGCGTGCTCGCGAAGGAGGGCTGCGAGGTCGTCGCGCTGGACGTCGACGAAGACGGCGCACAGGCCGTCGCCGACGAGATCAACGACGGCGAGGAGTACACCGGGACCGCCCACGCCGTCGCGTGCGACCTGACCGACCGAGACGGCGTT
>JBEPXB010000317.1:0-4455 GCA_041642135.1 Halobacteriales archaeon
AGTAGCTGTACTCGCTGGTGATGAACTCGGGGAGGAAGACGTTCACGCCGGTGGTCGCGGTGATCTGGAGCACGAACGCAGCGAACACGGCGAGCATCGGGTAGACGTACCGACGGCGGTCGGCCCGCCACAGACTCGGGACGTCGTCGGTCGTTCCCGTCCCCGACCCCGTCCCTGTCCCCTCGTCGGTCTCGACGTGGGCGGGCGGGCGGGTCTCGAACCCGCCGAGGACGACGTAGAGGTAGCCGGCGTACGCGACGCCCAGGAGGCCGAAGCCGACGAGGATGGGCTCCCAGCCCGCCACGAGCAGCGCGATGCCCACGAGCGCCGGGGCGGCCCCGTCGCCGAACGCCCGGGCCGACCCCCACATGCCGAGGACCTTCCCCTTGCGGGCCTCGCTCACGTTCTGACTGATCAGCGGATAGCCCGTCGGGTGGAGCGTACTCGACCCGAGGCCGGCGCCGACCATCGCGAGCAGCATGCCGAGGAACTGCCCGCTCAGGGACACCCCCGCGACGGAGAACTCGACGTCGAGCGAGAGGAGCGGCAGCGCCGCGAAGGCGACGAAGCTCACCCCCATGAGTGCGATCCCCGCGGGCAGGACGAGTCGGCGGTCGAAGCGGTCCGAGAGGTGGCCCATCGGCGCCTGGCCGATGGCCGATCCGAACGACCGCGCCCCGAGGATCACCCCGAGCTTCCAGAGCGGGAACCCGAACGCCACCGCCCAGATCGGGACGAGTGGGGGGAACACCCGCTTGAGGAGGTGGTCCATGCCGTGGGCGGCGCTGATCGTCAGCGCGAAACGCCACTCGCGCCCTTCCATGCTCGCGACTCCGACCAACGGTAATATATACGTGTCCGTCTCCGTGCGAGCGCCAGCCCCCGCTTCACGCCTCGCCCCGCGACCGACGCCGTTCCAGCAGCCACTGGCTCTCGGACGGGGTCAGCGCTGGCCGGTAAACCGTTACAACCGTTCGTATCAGTCCCCGACGTCGACGCCCTCCCAGTCCTGGTCGAGGTGTGCGCCCTCGAGTTCCTTCGCCGAGGGGGCGACCCGGACGAACTCGGCACGTTCGCGGGCCTCGGGGATGGTGTGGCCGCCGCAGTAGGAGAGCCCCGACCGTATCCCGGCGCAGAACTCCCGAACCACGTCGGCGAGCGGGCCCTCGTAGGGGGTGAGCGCCTCGACGCCCTCGTCGGCGTCCGGGTCCGACTCCTTGTCCGAGCGGCCCTCCGCGGCGGCCGTCGTCGCCATCCCGCGCGAACGTTTGTACCGTTCGCCGTCGACCTCGACGATCGGCATCGGCGCCTCGTCCGTCCCGGCGAACAGCGAGCCCATCATCACGGTGTCCGCGCCGGCCATCAGCGCCTTGACGGCGTCGCCCGAATTGCGGATGCCGCCGTCGGCGACCGACCGGACGCCGTGTGCGGCCGCGGCGTCGGCACAGTCCTCGACCGCCGTGAGCTGTGGGACGCCGGCGCCCGCCACTTTCCGCGTCGTGCAGTGGGAACCGGGACCGATCCCGATCTTGACGCAGTCGGCGCCCGCGGCGGCGAGGTCGGCCACGCCCTCGGGCGTGGCGACGTTGCCCGCGACGAGCGGGACGTCCGGGAACTCGCCCCCCACCTCGCTCACGGCGTCCAGACACGTCTCGAGGTGGCCGTGGGCGACGTCGACCATCAGGCAGTCGGCGCCCGCCTCCACGACCGCCTCGGCCCGCTCCGAAATCGCCTCGTCGATGCCGAGCGCGGCGCCGACGCGGGCGCCCGCCTCGCTCGCCGCCCGGACCTCCGCGGCCTGCTCGGAGACAGCGAGGAAGCGGTGGATCGTCCCGAAGCCGCCGGCCACAGAGAGCGCTATCGCCGTCTCGTGCTCGGTGACGGTGTCCATCGGTGCCGAGAGCAGCGGCGTCCTCAGGGGGAGGTCGTCGGTCAGGTGCGTCGAGAGGTCCACGTCGCTCCGCGAGCCGACGCCCGAGCGCTTCGGGACCAGGAGCGCGTCCCCGTAGGAGAGCCCGGTGCGGATGTCGTCCATACCGAGCACACCCTATCGGTTCGTCCCTGATAAGTAGCCTCATTCGACGGTGTGCCGCGACGGAGGGGCCCGAGAGTGGTGGCGGACAGCGGAGAGCGGCGCCGACCGAACCGGTAAACCGTCCGGAGCCGGTATGTGCGAACGATGGCGCCCACCCTGGAGCTGCCGAACGGCGAGACCGTCACGCCCGAGGACGTCTTCCTGTTCAACGGCTACCCCTATCGGTTCGTCCCGAACGGGGACGACCGGTTCGCGTTCGAACTCTCCCCGCTCTACTGGGGCGGCGGCGAGATGGACGTCCCGTTCCCGGACCACGAGCACCTCGCCGAACAGTGGGGTCCCGACTCCCGCGGGACGCTCACCGAGGCGGAGTGGCGCGAGTGGCTGGCCGACGCTCGTGACGACGACCGGTTCGACGAGGAGGAGCTCGCGGCCGTCGAACGCGAAGTGCTCGGCGGGGGCGGGGTCCTCTCGGGGGTCCGTCGCCGGCTGGGGCTACGCTGAACGCGACGGGGGACCCGTCGATCTCGACTTCTCGACCCGGGGCGGTCAGGCCGGGATGCGCCAGCCGGCGACCACCGCGACGGCACACGCGAGGCCGACGACCGCCAGCCCGGGCGCGTACGACCCGGTGAGATCGAACAGCGCGCCGACGAGGAACGGCCCCGCGAACCCGCCGAGCTCGCCGACCGCGAAGACGAGCCCGATGGCCGTCCCCGTCAGCGCCGGGCCGACGTCCTCGAGTTCCGGGGGCACCATCCGGACCAGCGGGGAGATGCCCCCGACGCCCACGCCGACGACGAGGGCGCCGGCCACCGGGAGAGCGAGCGGGACCCCGGGTATCAGGAGCGTCGCGGTCCCGAGGGCACAGGCCGCGCCGCAGGCCGCGATGACGCCGCCACGCCGGCCGAGTCGGTCCGAGAGGGCGGGGACGGAGAGAGTGCCGACCGCCTCCGCGGCGACGAACGCGCTGGTGACGGTCGCCGCGAGCGTCGGCGCGACCCCTCGGGCCTGGAGCACCGTCGCCAGCCAGTTCTGCAACCCGTGGACGACCAGCAGATAGACTACTCCCACCACCACCAGCCAGCGCATCGCTGGCGTGCGGAACACCCGGCCCACGTCGCGGCGGAGCGCGGCCACCCCGCGGACGCCGCCGTCGGTGCTGACCTCTTCGGGCCCCTCGTGGGTCCCGTCGACGGGCCCCCGGAGCGCGGCGAGCGGCGCGAGGTAGACCATCAGCCACCAGAGGCCCGCGAACGCGAGCACGGCGACGCCGATGACGGTGAACAGCGGCCGCCAGCCGCCGAGCATCGGCCCGACCACGCCGCGGCCGAGGCTGAACGCCGCGGCCGTCCCGGCGAACGACCCGAGCATGTAGACCGACGACGGTTTTCCTGAAGAATCGGTCGGGAACAGCTCCGCGACGAGCTTCGGGAGCCCGAACGTGATGGCCGTCCCGCCGACGCCGACCACCACGGTCAGCGCCAGCAGGACCGCGAACGACTCGGCGCCCGCGCGTCCGACCTGCGCCGCGCCGAAGAGCACGAGCCCGATGCCGATCGCCCTGTAGGGGCCGATGCGGTCGGTGACCACCCCCGAGAACAGCGCCACGGGGACGTACGTCAGGGGGATCGCGCCCGTGAGGAGGCCGGCCTGCGTGCTGGTGAGCCCGAGTTCGGCGACGATCTCGGCGAGGTACGCCGCGACGGAGAACCAGACGAGCATCAGACCCGAGTACGCCAGCGTCCCCATCCCGAGCAGGCCGTAGCGCAGTCGCGACCGTTGCACGGGCGCCGTTCCGAGGGGACGGGTATGAACGCTCCGGTGGTCGACGCGTCCGGGTGTCCGGGGTCACCGGAGCCACGGAAAGAAGTGAAAGCGGAACTGGAAGCGGGCACCTCGAGCCGCGAGCGCGCTCAGGCGGTGGGGGGCTCGAGTTCGGGACGGCCCGTCTCGAGGTCCGGGAAGAGCCGGGCGCCGATCTCCGAGAGGAGGGCGTTCTCGGCGCGCTTGACGTGCTCGCCGGCCGTCGAGCGGTGGACGCCGAGGTGGTCGGCGATGTCCTCGATGGTCACGCGCGTGTCCTCGCGGTAGTAGCCGAGCTCCAGCGCCGCACGGAACGCCGTGGCCTGCCCGTCGGTGAGCTCCGACCGGAGCGGCGCGTGCTGGATCGCCGCCTCGTTGGTTATCGGCCCGATGTCGACGTTCCGGACGACCTCGACCTCGTTGTCGAACCGCTCCAGTTCGTCGACGAACCGCCGTACGGTGCCCTTGCTCCGGGTGTAGACCGTCCAGTACTCGATGCCGTTGTGGACGACGACCGTCGGGTGGCGGAAACAGCCGGCCCGCTCGATGAGGTGGCGTATCGACGGGTTCTCCTCGTCGTAGTCCATCTCGCTGATGTAGTACGCGGCGCGAGG
>JBEPXB010000318.1:0-4434 GCA_041642135.1 Halobacteriales archaeon
TCGACGAGGCACGGCGACGCAAGGACCGCAGGCGAACGAGCGGAGCGAGTGAGCCGAGGACCGCAGCGAGCCGCGGGAGTCGAGAGCCCGGGGGCTTTCTGCTGTATTGGTCCGCTCACATCAAGACTCTTAACCTACACCATGAAACCGTTATGAGATGAATATCCTTGGGCTCCCCATCATCCAGGGAATGAGTCTAGCCGGATTACTCGCGATCTTGTGGCGCTATCTCAAGTGGGAGCGATCGGCCGAGTCGATCGACGATCGTGAGAAAAGACTGAGAGAAAGTGTAGTTGGATTGGTCTTCACGAGAGGTTCAGACACGTATATTATAAAACAAATAGATAATATTTGGGAAGCCGACTCTCTGGGATATCGAATCAGAAAGAGAATACCGATACTTCGGGATGTCCGTGGAGAAGTTCAGATCACTATCCGATCAGACTTTCACACGTATAGGGAGTACGTGTGGAATGAAGATGACGAGGTTGGTATAGATTTTAATACGTATTTGCAGGAGGAAGCATCAAGCGAATATCCTCAAGTCGAGTATATTGGATCCGAGCATCCAAATATTAGTCCGGGAGAAATAGAAAACCCGATTGACATTCAACTTTGTATTCACTCACTTGATCAAAATACGGTCAGAGCAGTTGTAGAAGAGGTCCCGAAGTTCCACGAATTCTATTTCGAGAACTATCCCGGTGATGGCAGATTTCAACTCGAACGATGACAACAGAAGTAGTTTCGATTGCTCGCGAAACCCTCCACAGCCTCAATCCCGCAGCGCGTCAACGGGGTGTTCGTTCGCGGCCTTCCAGGCAGGGTAGATCCCGGAGACGAGCGCCACGACGACGCCGAAGGCGAACGCGAGCACGAGGAACACGCCGTTCGAGGGGTCGAATACGACGTCGAACTCGACGCGGGTGAACTGGCCGAGGCCGAGTGCGGCGAGTGCGGACAGGACGACCCCGACGAACCCGCCGAGGGCGCCGAGCAGCGCCGCCTCGACGACGAGCGTCCGGAGGACGTCCCCGCGCTGAACCCCGACCGCCCGGAGGACGCCGATCTCCCCGCGGCGCTCGCGGGTGCTCATCAGCATGACGTTGAAGATGGCGACGCCGGCGACGACGAGCGACACCGCGCCGAGGGCGATCAGGAAGCCGTTCAGCAGGGCAAAGAACTCCCGGATCTGATCGAGGATGCTCCCGAGTTCGAACACCGAGACTCGCTGTTCCCGGGCGTTGAGCCGCTCTTCGACCGTCCGGGCGACGAACCGGGCGTCCTCGCCGGAGTCCGCCTGGACGACCACCTGGTTGTACCCCTCCTGGACGAACTCCGACTCGGGGAGGACGACCGCGTTGTCCGGCTGGATGGGCGAGATGGCGTCGCTCTCGGCGAGGACGGCGACCACGCGGTAGCGGTTGCCCTCGATCTCGATCGCCGACCCGACCGAGAGGTCGAGCGCCGCCGCCGTCTCGTTCCCGACGATGGCGCCCTGGCGGTGCCGGCGCGGGAGGTCCCCCTCGCCCGCGTCGAACAGCGCCCCCGGGTCCGAGAGACCGTAGAGCTGGGCGAACGTCCGGCCGTCGTTCCCGGTGACGACCGCGCCGCTCGACTTCAGCGGGACGGCCTCGCCGCGGCCCTCCGCGATCCGCTCGATCGCCGTGACGTCGCGTGGCGAGAGGACGTCCGCACCGGTGTCCTCGGCTGGCGAGACGATGACCTGGTTGCCGATGCCGCCGAGTTCCTGGGTGGCCGACAGCGCGAGGACGTTCCCGAATATCCCGAGGGTGGCGATGGCGACGACGCCGATGACGATGCCGAGCGCCGCCAGTGCCGAGCGGAGCCGGTTGCGATCGAGGTTCCGCAGCGCCATCAGCACGGCCGGGAAGCGTTCGAGGATCACCGGCCGGACACCCCCGTTTCGGGTCGAATCGGGTATCGTGGTGGTTTCTCACGGGATACGTACGCCGACGTTTCAGGCCCGCCTGTCGGTCCAGCAGGCGCGCGCTGGGCGCGCTCTCGGGCGCGCCCGAAGGTCGTGCGAGGTCCTCGCGAGGGGCGCAGCCCCGAGTGAGGGCTCGTGAGAGCGGAGCTCTCACGGTGGACGACCGAGTGAGGCGAAGCCGAACGACCGAGTCGGCTGGGGAGGCGAGTGGCCGCCGGTGGCCGGCCGACCGAGGTCCCTGGCGGACTCCCGAAGGGCGAGGGTGCTGGACGAAGCACGGACCCGCAAGCACCGCAGCGCGAGCGGAGCGAGCGCGAGGAGCACAGCGTGGTCCGCGCGAGTCCAGCGCCCGAGGGCTTCGGTAGCGTCCTCGTTGCCGTACTGAAATCCTCCCTGAGAGTCGCAGTCGAGAGAGATGGGGACAACACCGAAGCCCTCGCGCTTCGAGTCCACCAGGCCGCCACCGGCCCCTCCAAACGCGAACCACCCCCGAACCCAGGCGTACTACCCACCACCCAACACCCCGTCCACGAGTTCCACCTCCCGGTCGGCGTAGTCGGCCACCAGCGGGTCGTGAGTCACCGTCACCACGGCGACCCCTTCCTCGTCGCAGATCCGCCGGAACTCGTCGAGGACGCTCCGACCCGTCTTCTGGTCGAGGTTCCCCGTCGGCTCGTCGGCGAGGAGGACTGCGGGGTCATTTATGAGCGAGCGGGCGATGGCGACGCGCTGTTTCTGCCCGCCCGAGAGCTGGCTCGGCGTGTGCTCGAGCCGGTCGCCCAGCCCCACGCGCTCGAGCAGGCGCTCCGCCCGGGCGGTCGCGTCGCGGTCGCGGTCGTACACCGTGGGCAGGGTGACGTTCTCGACGGCGGTGAGCGAGTCGATGAGGTAGAACTGCTGGAAGACGAACCCGACGTACCGCTTGCGGGCGTCGGTCCGCTCGCGCTCGCTGAGCGTCGTGACGTCCGTCCCGTCGAGCAGCACCTGCCCGCTGGTGGGGACGTCGAGGAGTCCCAGCATGTTGAGCATCGTCGACTTCCCGGAGCCGGAGGGGCCGACCACGGAGACGAACTCGCCGCGGTCGATACGGAAGTTCACCCCCTTCAGCGCACGGACGACCTCCGCGCCGGAGTCGTACTCCTTCGTGACGTCCCGGAGTTCGAGTGGCGGCACTCCGGAGCCCGCTGTCCCGAGCGTTCCGGTCGGTTCCCCCGTCCGCGCCGTCATCGCTCCGAGCGCCGCCGGACGAGGTAGACCGCCGGGACGAGCAGCGCGAGGCCGACCGTCGCGCCCGCCGCGGCCCCCGCGAACCCGAACGGGAACAGCGAGGCCGATCCGCCCGTCCGGCCCTCGGGGGCCAGCGACGGGTCGTACGGGAGCGTGACGTTCTCCGTGACCCGCTCGCCGCCCGTCCGGTAGGTCACCCGGACGGGGACCTCCGAGGCGTTCGCGGCGTCGATGTCGGCGGTGAGTTCGAACGGGGCGAACTCGTTCGCCTCGACCGTGCCGACGAAGTAGTCCCGCTGGGGGTACGCCGGCGAGACGTGCGCGTTCGACCCCATCGTCACGACGACGCCGCCGACCGCGCCGTCACCGACGTTGCCCGCGTTGCCGGTCACGAGCAGGCGACCGTCGTCGGTGAACTCGAGCTCGACGTCGGTCACCCGGAGGTCGCCGGCGGGCGGACGGTAGTCGAAGGTGCCGACCGCCGAGCCGTTCCGCCCGCCGACGTCGTAGCGGACGAGCGCCTCGACGGTGGCGGCGTCGACGCCGTCGAGCGAGACGGTCACGGTGGTCGATTCGCCGGGCGCGAGCGTCCCGACGAACCGGCGCGGGAGCGTCCGGTCGCCCGCCCGCGGGACGACCACGGCGTTTTCGATACGTGCGTTCCCGAAGTTCGTCACCTCGACGGCGAGCGCGTCCTCGGGCCCGCCCTGACCCGTCTGGCTCTGGAGGGTGTCCCCGCCGCCACCACCGCCGCCACCTGCCGCACCCGCGAGGCCGGCGAGACCGGCGAGGCCGGTCAGCGCGTTCGCGTTCGCGGTCCCCGCCCCCTGGGTCTCTTCGGGGACGCGGCTCACGGCGACGCCGACGTCCTCGCGGAGCGGCGCGGCGTCGAACTCGTGGACGAGTTCGGTGGTGTCGCGGGCACCCGTCGAGGTGGTGAACGCGAGCGTCGCGGTCAGCGACCCCTCGCCGGCACGGGGCCTGACGGTGAGGTTGACCGTCTCGCTCGCCCCGGCGTCGAGGCTCGGGACCGTCGCGCGGGCGTCGACCGCGCCGACGCCCTGTCCGGAGAGCGTCAGTTCGAGGTTCCGACGCGGTGTCGTGGAGGGGTTCGAAACGGTGACCGAGACGCGGTTCTCGACGGCCGCGACCGGCTCGTCGAACTCGACGTCGAGCTGGGGCGGGGACTCCTCGACGACGACCGTCAGCGGTCGGCGAACCCTGACCGTCTCGTTGTCCTCGTCCTCGGCGACGAC
>JBEPXB010000319.1:0-4431 GCA_041642135.1 Halobacteriales archaeon
CCCGACCACCCTTTCCCCGCTCCTTTTTCTTCCCCGGGGTCCTCCGCCCGGTATGAACTGCCCAGCCTGCAACGGGACCGTCGTGACGTTCGACGTGCCTGAGGACCTCCGCGAACACCTGCCAAAGCCCGTCCCCTACGCGGGGCTCTGTACCCGCTGTCTGCGCCTTCATCCCACCGAGACCGGCGGCCAGCCCGAGTTCGCCGAACTGGAAGCGTTCCCCGAGTCGCCGGAGGCGTCGATCCCGCTGGCGATCGCCATCGGGCGACTGGATTCGCTGGCGCTCAACCGTGGGAGTATCGAGGCCCTGTTCGAGCGGGTCGAGGACGCCGGCGTCGATCCCCTCCTCACGCTCGACCGGCTCGCCACCGCGGGGAGCGTCCAGCCGGCCATCGACATCGGCAAGCGCCGCCACCAGCTCGAACAGCTGATGGACCGGGAGGCGGAACCGGAACCGGAACCGGAACCGACCCCGGAGGTGGGATCGGACCCGGAGGTGGGATCGGACCCGGAGGTGGGATCGGACCCGGAGGTGGGATCGGACCCGGAGGTGGGATCGGACCCGGAGACCGAGTGAGCGCGAGCGCGAACCCGACACCGATTTAGTCGGCCCGCGGGAACCGACGGCCATGTTCACCGCCTTCCGCGACGAGGTCGCGGACGCACTCGCCGGGGCGCTCGACGGGGCCGGTTACCCGACCGACGACCTCGGCATCGAGCAGCCGCCGCCGGACGTCCCCGCCGTGCTGGCCTCCAGCGTCGCGTTCCGGCTGGCGAGCGAGGCCGGCGCGCCCCCGCCGCAGGTCGCGAGCGAGATCGCCGACGCCGTCGACGTCGGGTCGCTCACCTACGTCGACCGGGTCGAGACGCAGGGGCCGTACGTCAACTTCCACCCGAGCGGGGCGTACTTCGACGCGACGCTGGAGGCCGGACAGGACGAGTCGTTCGGTCGTCTCGACGACCGCGGGGAGTCGGTCGTCGTCGAGCACACCTCCGCGAACCCCACCGGACCCGTTCACGTCGGCCGGGCCCGGAACCCGATCATCGGCGACGCGGTGGGGAACGTCCTCGACTTCGCGGGCTACGACGTCGAGCGCCACTACTACGTCAACGACGCCGGCCGGCAGATGGCCGTCTTCACGTGGGCCTACGAGACGTTCGAGGAGTCCGACCTCCCCGAACCGGAGCGGGACCGCGCGGAGTACGAGATGGTCCGGTACTATCGTCGTGGCAACGAGTTCCTCGAGAACGCCGACCCCGAGGAGGTCGAGGCGGCGGAGGCGGAGATCGCCGAGATCATGCAGGGTCTGGAGACGGGCGACACCGAGACCTACGAGCGAGTGAGCGAGGTCGTCGACACCGTCCTCGCGGGGATGCGCGAGTGTCTCCTCCGACTGCCCGCCGAGTTCGACGAGTTCGTCAAGGAGACGCGGTTCATCCGCGACGGCTCGACCGACGAGGTGGTCGGCCGCCTTCGCGACCTCGACGCGAGCGTCTACGAGGAGGACGCCTGGCAGCTCGACCTCTCCGAGTACGGCATCGAGAAGGACCTCGTCTTCCTCCGGTCGGACGGCACCTCGCTGTATACGACACGTGACCTGGCCCACCACGAGTGGAAGTTCGCGAACTTCGACCGCGCGGTGACGGTGCTCGGCGAGGACCACAAGCTCCAGGCCGACCAGCTCCGGGCAGCACTGGACCTGCTGGGCAACGACGTCTCGCAGCTGTCCAACGTCATCTACTCCTACGTCAACCTCCCGGAGGGGAAGATGTCGACCCGCGCGGGGACGGGCGTGAACCTCGACGACCTGCTCGACGAGGCCGTCGCGCGGGCCCGCGGGGAGTACGAGAAGCGCGCCGAGGACCGCCTGCGCGACGACGAACTCACCGAGGCGGACGTCGAGCGGATCGCCGAGATGGTGGGTATCGGCGCGGTCCGCTACGACATCGTCTCGAAGCAGCCGACCAAGTCCATCACGTTCCGGTGGGACGAGGCGCTGGACTTCGAAGCACAGTCGGCCCCGTACGTCCAGTACGTCCACGCACGGTGTTGCGGTATCCTCGACGAGGCGGGCGAGGCCGGCGCGGTGCCGGAAGATACGGCCGACCTCCCGGACGCCTCGACGCTCGAGACGGCCGAGGAGCGCGACCTCCTGTTGACGCTCGCGCGGTTCGACGGCGTGGTCGAGCGGGCGGCCGCCGAACTCGAACCCCACCGGGTCGCGACGTACACTCGCGAACTCGCCGAGGCGTTCAACGCCTTCTACCGCGAGTGTCCGGTGCTCCGGGCGGAGGGCGAACTGCGTGACGCTCGGCTGGCGCTCGTCCGTGCCTCCCGGCACGCGGTGGCGAACGCGCTCGGCCTGCTCGGTGTCGCCGCCCCGGACTCGATGTAGCACACGAGACGGGATCGAGGCGCGTCGGCCTCCGGTCAGACGGGAGGCGAGAGGACGCCCCCGGTCAGGTCGCCGCCGACGAACAGCACGCCGGCGGCCGCCAGTCCCAGTGCGAGCAGCAGGAAGACCACGATCCAGGAGAGCGGGATCGAGCCGTCGGGATCCGCCTCGGCCATACCGACACGTGGGGCGCCGGAAGGAAAGGGGTTCGCGTTCACCGACCGAGCAGTCGCGAGAAGAACCCGCCGGAGTCGCCGGAGTCCTCCTCGCGTTCGGAGCCGTCGCCGTCGGTGGCGACGTCGGAGCCGGCGGGGCCGTCCCGCTGGTTGGCCGGGGTCGGTCCGAGGAGCCCGGAGGTACCGTCCCAGTCGAGGAGCGCGTCGGCGAGTCGGCCGTAGGCGCCCGCGGCGGGGCTCCCGGGGATGCTGAAGGCGACCGGCTCGACCGCGGGCGTCCGGGCGTCCGCCGGGATCACGCCGAACGCCTTCGCACCGACCCGGTCGGTCACCTCGGAGACGCTGGTCGTCTCCTCGGCGCGGTTGATGACCGCGCCCAGGACCTGTGCGCCCTCGCGGGCGCAGGCCGTCGCGTCCGCCTCCGCCGCCTCGCACGTCTCGGGGTCGGGCGTCGTCACCGCGAGGACGCCGTCGGCGGCCTCGACGACCGGCGACTCCGACGCCGGACCGCTGCCCGCGTCCACGACGAGGACGTCGTAGGCCATCGCCAGGTCGCCGAGGGCGTAGGAGAGGGCCTCGGGGTCGGTCGAGAGGTGGTCCTCCCGGTCGCGCCAGCCGCCGACGACCGGCACCATGCCGACATCGGGTTCGTCCTCGGCCGGCGGCGGGCGTTCGTCGGCGCCAGCACGGAACTGCGTCCGGTCGACGGCCAGCGCCTCCCGGTAGGCCACCAGATCGTCTGCCGGTATCGCGTCCGCCGAGAGTTCCCGCTCGACCATCGCCTCCCTGACTCCCACCTCCCCCGCAACCGCCTCGCCCAGCGTGGACTCGAACTCGACGCCGAGGAGCGACGCGACGTTCCCCCCCAGGTCGGCGTCGAGGACCGCCGCGTACTGGCCCGCCTCGCGGAGCGCGACGGTCAGGTTGAGCGCCGTCGCCGTCTTGCCGGCGCCTTGCCCACCGGCCACCGCGTAGAGCTCCATCACATGAAGCTAACGTTTCTATCGACATGAAACTACCGGGGTCAACAGTCGCCCGATGGCGACGCCGCCGAGGAGCGCGCCGTCGGTGGGTCCGACCGCCGTCAGGAGCGGGCGACCCACGTTCGCACGACCCGCCCCAACAGTTACTTACGGCCGTTCGGCTTAGTTCGGGCGATGAGTAAGCAGGAGCAGGAGCAATCTGACAAACAAAAGTACGAGTTCAAGCGGGTGATCGAGGAGCTGAAGGACTACAAGGGATCGGGTACGCAACTGGTCTCCATCTACATCCCCGAGGACCGGCAGATCTCCGACGTCGTCGCCCACGTCACCCAGGAGCACTCGGAGGCTTCAAACATCAAGTCGAAGCAGACCCGGACCGCCGTCCAGGACGCCCTCACGAGCATCAAGGACCGGCTGCGCTACTACGACACCTACCCCCCGGAGCGAGGGATGGTGATCTTCTCGGGGGCGTTCGACACCGGCGGCGGACAGACCGACATGGTCACCCGGGTGCTCGAGTCACCTCCCGAGCCCGTCGAGTCGTTCCGGTACCACTGTGACTCGGAGTTCCTCACCGAGCCCCTCGAGAACATGCTGGCGGACAAGGGGCTCTACGGGCTGATCGTCCTCGACCGGCGCGAGGCGAACGTCGGCTGGCTGAAGGGCAAGCGCGTCGAGGCCGTCAAGTCCACCACGTCGCTCGTCCCGGGCAAGCAGCGCAAGGGTGGCCAGTCCGCCCAGCGGTTCGCCCGCCTCCGGCTCGAGGCCATCGACAACTTCTACCAGGAGGTCGCGGGGATGGCCAACGAGCTGTTCGTCGACAAGCGCCACGAGATGGACGGCATCCTGGTGGGTGGCCCCTCGCCCACCAAGGAC